>DASSRV010000191.1:0-6447 GCA_035701605.1 Gammaproteobacteria bacterium | reverse complement strand
GGCCATGAACGGCCTCGCGCTGCACGGTGGTCTCATTCCCTACGGCGGCACCTTCCTGACGTTTTCGGATTACGCGCGCAACGCGCTGCGCATGGCCGCGCTCATGGGTGTCGGCAGCATCTTCGTCTATACCCACGATTCCATCGGCCTGGGTGAGGACGGCCCCACGCATCAATCCGTCGAGCACCTGGCGAGTTTGCGCTTGATGCCGGGCATGGAAATGTGGCGGCCCTGTGACGATGTCGAAACCGCGGTGGCCTGGGCCGTGGCCCTCGAACGCCGCAAGGGCCCGACTGCGTTCGCGCTGTCGCGACAGAACCTGCCGCATCAGTCGCGTACCACCGCACAGGTGCGCGACATCCGGCGTGGTGGTTACATCCTGCTCGATACCGAGGCCGAACCCGATGCGATCCTGATTGCGACCGGCTCGGAAGTCGCGCTCGTCGTGGCGGCCGCCAGGGCGCTGGCGGAAGAGGGCATCGCCGTGCGCGTGGTGTCCATGCCGTGTACCAGCGTGTTTGATGCGCAGGATCGCGACTGGCATGAATACGTGCTGCCGCGGCGCGTGACCGCGCGGCTGGCGGTGGAAGCAGGCGTCACGGCCGGCTGGTGGCGTTACGTCGGTGAGCACGGCCGCGTCATCGGCCTGGATCGCTACGGCGAATCCGCACCGGCCAAAGACGTGTTCGAATTTTTCGGGTTCACGCGCGACAACGTGGTGCGCCAGGTGCAGGCCATGTTGTCCCGCGAGAACGTGGTTTCATAGTTCAAGTTTGCAGCGAGGAGCGACGGACATGACGATCAAGGTGGGCATCAATGGTTACGGCCGTATCGGACGCAATGTGTTGCGGGCCTTGTATGAAGGCAAGCACCGAGGCGAACTTCAGATCGTCGCCATCAACGATCTGGGCGACGCCAACACCAACGCGCACCTGACGCGCCACGACACGGCGCACGGCCGTTTTCCGGGCGAGGTCGCGGTGGACGGCGATCACATGACCGTCAATGGCGACCGCATCCGCGTGTTCGCCGAACGCGACCCGGCCAAAATCGGCTGGGGCAGCGTCGGGGCCGACGTGGTGCTGGAGTGCACCGGCCTGTTCGCCAGCAAGGCGAAGGCATCCGCGCATCTGGCCGGCGGCGCGAAGAAAGTCGTGATCTCGGCGCCCGGCGGCGAGGACGTGGATGCGACCATCGTGTACGGCGTCAATCATCAGATACTCAAGGCGTCGCACACCGTAATCTCGAATGCGTCCTGCACCACCAACTGCCTTGCGCCGCTGGTCAAAGTCTTGCACGAGAGCGTCGGCATTCTGGGCGGCCTGATGAATACCGTGCATGCCTACACCAACGATCAGGTGCTGACCGACGTCTATCACAAGGACCTGCGCCGCGCGCGCTCCGCCACGCACTCCATGATCCCGACCAAGACCGGCGCGGCCGCCGCCATCGGCCTCGTGATTCCGGAACTCGCCGGCAAGCTGGACGGGTTCTCGATCCGTGTGCCCACCATCAACGTGTCGCTGGTGGACCTGAGTTTCACCGCCGCACGCGACACCAGCAAGGATGAGATTCACAAACTGATGAAAGACGCCTCGCAGGGTGCGCTCAAGGGCATTCTCAACTACAACGACGAACCCCTGGTCTCGGTGGACTTCAATCACGATCCGGCATCCAGTACCTACGACGCTTCGCTGACCAAGGTCATGGGCCGACTGGTGAAAGTGTGCTCCTGGTACGACAACGAATGGGGTTTCAGCAACCGCATGCTGGACACGACCCTGGCCCTGATGCACGCGAAGTAAGGAACGGCACGCGATGATTCTGAACATGATGGACCAGGAGCTCGGCGGCAAGCGCGTACTGATCCGCGAGGACCTGAACGTACCGCTGGACGAGGCCGGCCACATCACCAGCGATGCGCGTATCCGCGCCGCGCTGCCGACGCTTCGCGCCGCGCTCGAGGCCGACGCGCGCGTCATGGTGATGTCGCATCTGGGCCGGCCCAGGGCGGGCGAATTCGATCCGGCGCTGTCGCTGGCACCCGTTGCAGAACGGCTCACGGAACTGCTGGGTGTGAAAGTGCCGCTGATCCGGGACTGGATTGATGGCGTGGACGTCGCGGCAGGCGAGATCGTGCTGTGCGAGAACGTGCGTTTCCTGAAGGGCGAGAAGCAGGACGACGAAGCGCTTGCGCGCCGCATGGCGGCCTTGTGCGATGTCTATGTCATGGATGCCTTCGGTACCGCGCACCGCGCCGAAGCCTCGACGCACGGCGTGGCGAAATACGCCCCGGTCGCCTGTGCCGGGCCGCTCCTGGCGGGCGAACTCACGGCGCTCGGCCGTGCACTGGAACAACCGGCACGTCCGCTGGTCGCCATCGTCGCGGGTTCGAAGGTGTCCACCAAGCTCACGGTGCTGGAATCGCTGAGCAAGGTGGTGGATCAGCTCATCGTGGGCGGCGGCATTGCGAATACGTTCATCGCCGCGGCCGGTTACGGCATCGGGAAATCGCTGCACGAGGCCGAGCTGATCCCGGAAGCACGGCGCCTGACGGCCGCAGCGAAAGCACGCGGTGCGGACATTCCGGTACCGAGCGACGTGGTGGTGGCGCAGGAATTTTCCGCCTGTGCCGAGGCCGACGTGCGGCGCGTGGAGGAAGTCGGCAGCGAGGAGATGATTCTCGACATCGGCCCGGACACCGCCGAGCATTACGCACGGATTCTCAAAGATGCCGGCACCATTGTCTGGAACGGGCCGGTGGGCGTGTTCGAGTTCGATCAGTTCGGCGAAGGCACGCGCGTGCTGGCGCAGGCCATTGCCGAAAGCGCGGCGTTTTCCATCGCCGGCGGCGGCGACACGCTGGCGGCACTCGACAAATACGGCGTTGCGGACCGCATCTCCTATGTTTCCACCGGCGGTGGCGCATTTCTGGAATTCCTGGAAGGCAGGAAACTGCCGGCGGTCGCGGTGCTCGAAGCACGCGCCGCGGAAATCGGGCTGCGGAAGCAGGCGTGACAGGCGCATAATCAGTCCATGCCGCGCAGAAGCAAAATCGTTGCGACCCTCGGTCCGGCCACGGACGATCCCAAAATCATGCAGTCCTTGCTGCGCGCCGGCGTGGACGTGGTGCGGCTGAATTTTTCGCACGGCGAGGTGGCCGATCACAAGCGGCGCGTGCAACTGCTGCGCGCGGCCTCGGCGGAGGTCGGCAAGGACGTCGGCATTCTGGGCGACCTGCAAGGGCCCAAGATCCGCATCGAGAAATTCCAGGCCGGGCGCATCACGCTCAAGGACGGCCAGCATTTCACGCTGGATGCCGGGCTTGCGGACGATGCCGGCACGGAAGAAGGTGTGGGCCTGACCTACAAGGCGCTGCCGAACGACGTCAGGGCCGGCGACATGCTGGTACTGGGCGACGGCGAGATCACCCTGCGCGTCGAGGCGGTGCGCGGCGCGCGCGTGGAATGCCGTGTGGAGACCGGCGGCGAACTGTCGGATCACAAGGGCATCAACCGCCAGGGCGGCGGCCTGTCCGCGGCGGCGCTGACCGACAAGGACCTGCGCGACATCGAACTGGCCGCCGAGCTGGAAGTGGACTACCTCGCGGTGTCCTTCCCGCGCGATGCCGCCGACATGCGGCGCGCGCGCGAACTGTTGCAGGCGGCCGGCGGGCGTGCCGGCATGGTGGCGAAGATCGAACGCAGCGAGGCGGTCGCCAATCTGGACGAGATCATCGAGGCCAGCGACGCGGTGATGATCGCGCGCGGCGACCTCGCGGTGGAAATCGGCGACGCGGAACTGCCCGGTATCCAGAAGCTCATCATCCACCGCGCGCGCGAACTGAATCGCGTGGTCATTACCGCCACGCAGATGATGGAATCCATGATCCACAGCCCGGTGCCGACCCGCGCCGAAGTGCTGGACGTGGCCAACGCGGTGATGGACGGCACCGACGCGGTGATGCTGTCCGCGGAAACCGCGACCGGCAAATACCCGGTCAAGACCGTGGAGGCCATGGCGCGCGTGTGCCAGGGCGCCGAGAAGCAGCGCATGACGCAGCGCTCGCGGCACCGCATGGACCAGCATTTCAGCAAGGTGGACGAGGCCATCGCCATGGCCACGATGTACACCGCCAATCATCTCGACGTGAAAGCCATCCTGGCGCTGACCGAATCCGGCTCCACGGCCCTGTGGATGTCGCGCATCCGCTCCGGCATCCCGATTTTTGCCATGACCCGACATGAGGCCACGCGCCGGCGCGTCACGCTGTATCGCGGCGTGTATCCGGTGGCCTTCGACGTCATGCACACCAACCCCGACCACGTGCTGCGCGATGCCGCCGCCGAACTCAAGCGCCGCGGACAGGTGGCGGCGGGTGACATGGTGATCTGCACCAAGGGCGAATTCAGCGGCGTCACCGGCGGTACCAACAGCCTCAAGATCCTGCTGGTGGAAGACTGAGCCCCGCGGCCCGCCTGGGGCCTGCGCCGCGGGTCAGCCGGGCGCTTGACCGCGAGATTTGCCTCGTGCTATCCATGCGCGCTTTCCTAATCATAAATATTTCCCGGGGGGTCAGGCTGCGTGCATCGAAAGTGGTCGTGGCGGCCGCAGCGGTTCTCTGTGTCAGCGGGCTGGCGGCGCAGTCCGCACAGGCCCCGTCTGCGGCTCGCGCCGTGCACGTGTCCCGTCTTCAGCGGCCGGCCGGATCTGCTGCAAGGCACACCGGCAAGGCACGCTATATCGTGCAGTTCCGGGATGCGCCGGTACCGCTTTATACCGGCGGGGTTTCCGGCTTGCAGGCCACCAGCCCGCGCGTTACCGGTGCCCGGCATCTGGACGTGCGTGCACCGCGCGTGCGCGCCTACGTCCGGTACCTTGACGAACGGCACACGAATTTCCTGCGCCAGTCGCGTGAGCTGCTGCACCGTACGCTCGCGCCGCGGTTCCGGTACCACTATGCCCTGAACGGCATGAGCATGAGCCTGACGCGCGCGGAAGCGATGCGGCTGGCGCGTTTGCCGCAGGTGCTGTCCGTGCAACCGGTGCGCTACTACCGACCGGCTGCCGCCACCGCGATTCCGGCCAGCGCGGCCGATACGGCCGCGGGGCGTGCCTGGATCGGCGCACCCGCGGTCTGGGCCGAAAAGACGTTCAGCAACACCGACAACGAGGGCGAAGGCATCGTGGTCGCGGACCTCGATACCGGCATCAATTCCGGTAATGCCTCGTTCGCCACGACCGGGCCCAAGGACGGGTTCGTCACGCAGAACCCCCTGGGCACCGGAAAGTACCTCGGCGTGTGCGATCCCGACAACGCCAGCGACGGCACGCTCGCGGATGCCAAGAACTGGCCGCAGACCTACAACGCCACGTTCCATTGCAATGACAAACTGATCGGCGCCTACACCTACACGTTGGCTTCCGGCAATGATCCGGATTCGCCGGAGGATTCGGAAGGCCACGGTTCGCATACCGCCAGTACCATCGCGGGAAATTTCGTGGACGTTGACCTGACCTCGCTCGGCCTCACCGTGCCGATTTCAGGCGTCGCGCCGCATGCCAACCTCATTGTCTACGACGTCTGCGATCCCACCGATCTCTGCGGCAGTGACGCCAGCGTCGCGGCGGTGGATCAGGCCATCAAGGATTACGCCACGCTGGCGGATGGCACCGGCTTCAAGGGCATGGTGATGAACTATTCCATCGGCGGGGGCAGCGATCCCTACAACGATCCGGTGGAGCAGGCTTTCCTGTCGGCGGTCACGGTCGGCATTTACGTTTCGACTTCGGGGGGCAATGGCGGTCCCGGCAATACCCTGCTTGGCGATCCCAGCGAGCTTTATCCGGTCGAGCACCTGGCGCCCTGGGTCGCAAGCACCGCGGCCAGCACCCACGACGGCAGTTTCAGCGGCAACAATGTCACCGGCTTCACCGGCGGCGATGCCGCGACCCTGGCGAACGTCCCGACGAGCATCACCGGACTGGGCATTACCGGCCCGTTGCCGCTCAGCGACACGGTGTATGCGGGCGACGGCAGTTACAGCTACGTGAATTACCCGAGCGACGCGGCGTACTCGACCAGCAACACCTATACCCTGTCGGGCGAGAATTACGCCGACCCGACCCAGTTCACGGCAACGCAGGCCGTGGCCGAATGCCTGTATCCGTTCCCGCCCGGCACATTCGCGGTGAATACGCTGGTGGTGTGCGACCGCGGCGACATCCCGCTGGTGGACAAGGCCGATAACGTTAAATCCGGCGATGCGGGTGGCATCGTTATCGTTTCGCAGTCTGGCACTGCGCTGATCTCGGAACCGTATGAGAGTCCCGGGACGATGATTGATAATGCCGATGGCACTAATCTGGAGTCGTGGTTAAAGGCAACCGCCGCGAACACCAGCGCTCCACCAGCACAGGCGGATATTACCGGTACGACCTTGACCA
>DASSRV010000190.1:0-7166 GCA_035701605.1 Gammaproteobacteria bacterium | reverse complement strand
ACGCAGCGTATTACCAACAGCAATACAAGGCTTTCAACGCCTGGTTCGCTGCGGCGATTGCCAAGTGGAGCGAAGAAGCGGCGCCGCTGAAGGGTATGCAGATCATCGCCTACCACAAGGGCTGGGCCTATATGGCACGCTGGCTCGGTCTCGACATCACGGGCTATCTCGAACCCAAACCGGGCATTCCGCCCAGCCCGGCGCATCTTGCCCAGTTGCTGAGTCAGGTCAAAGGCCAGCACGTGCAGGGCATCATCTATACACCCTATGAAGAAAAGAAACCGCCCGAATGGTTGTCGTCCCACACCGGTATTCCGGCGGCAATGATTCCGGACACGGTCGGCGCCGACAACGATCCCGATTTGTTTTCCTTCTATGACGTGATGATCCAGCAGTTGTTGAAACTGCATGGAGGTGACAAATGAGTTTAGACAGTGTGGATTTCACCATCATCGGTCCGGCACTGGTGGCGGGCATACTGGTACTCGCGACCCACGTTCCCATGGGCCGCGAGGTACTCAACCGCGGCATCATTTTCATTGACCTCGCCATCGCGCAGGTGGCGGGCATGGGTGTTATTGCCGCGGACACGTTTCATCTCGGTGCAAGTCACGGCTGGACTGTACAGGCCGCCGCAGGCATTGCTGCCCTGATTGGCGCGCTGCTTTTGACCTGGACGGAACGGAAGTTTCCCGACATACAGGAAGCCCTGATCGGAGTCCTGTTCGCACTCGCGGCAACCGGCAGTATTCTGCTTCTGGCCAATAATCCGCAAGGCGGCGAGCACCTGAAGGATTTGCTGGTCGGACAGATTCTGTGGGTAAGTTATGCGAGTCTGATGCCGGTGGCGGTGTTGTACGCGTTGATTCTTGCCGCCTGGTTTGGGCTACGCTGGCGTATCGGACGGATCGGTTTTTACGTACTGTTCGCACTGATGGTGACAGCTTCGGTACAGCTCGTGGGCGTGTATCTGGTGTTTGCCAGCCTGATCGTGCCGGCGCTCGGCGCCCGCGGCTTGCCGGAAAAACGTGGTCTGGCGGCCGCGTTTGTCCTGGGCGTAATCGGTTACGCGATCGGCCTGATCCTGTCCACGGTCTTCGATCTGCCGAGCGGTGCCCTGATCGTGTGGTGCCTGGCGGGGCTCGCGATTATCATGGGTCTGGTTCGGAAATTCCTGCCGGTGACCGACGCCCTTGAAGCTCACGCCTGACAACCTCGCTGCCCACCTGAAACGCGGACTCGCGCCCGTGTACCTGATTGCGGGCGAAGAGCCCTTGCAGCGTGACGAGGCCGCCGACGCGGTGCGCACCGCCGCCCGCGAGCAGGGTTACACGGAACGCGAAGTGTTCGAGGTGGAACGCGGTTTCGACTGGAACCGTTTGCGTGAAGCCGGCGCCAGCCTGTCGCTGTTTGCATCGCGGCGCGTGCTCGACGTGCGGCTGTCCGCCAAGCCGGACGCGCCCGGAGCCGAGCTGCTCACGGCGTACGCTGCCGATCCCGCGCCCGATACCCTGCTGCTGGTGAGCTGTGCCGCAAAACTGGAACGCGGCGGCGGGGCCTGGGCCACCGCGCTGGAGCAGGCCGGTGTCCTGTTGCAGGTGTGGCCGGTGGAGCCGCGGCAACTGCCGGCCTGGCTGGAGCGGCGCCTGCGCAGCCGCGGCCTGATACCGGATGCCGAAGCCGTCGCGCTCCTGGCCGGCCGCGTGGAAGGCAATCTCCTGGCCGCGGTGCAGGAAGTGGAAAAGCTCCTGCTGCTGTGCGGTCCGGGGCCGGTGGATGCCGACGCGGTGCGCGAGGCCACCGCCGACAGCGCCCGTTTCGATGCCTTCAAGCTGGTGGATGCGGCGCTGGCCGGCGACCGCGCACGCAGCGTGCGGATTCTCGCGGGCCTGCGTCAGGAAGGCGCGGAACCGCCCGCCATCGTCGGCGCCATGACTTACGCGTTGCGCGAACTGGCCAACCTGTCCTGGGAGATCGAGGCCGGCAAGTCCGCTCAGGCGGTGCTGGCGAGGGTCTGGCAGGCACGTCGGCCGCTTTACCAGCAGGCCCTGAAACGCGGTCGCACACCGCACTGGCGGCGGCTGCTCGCGCTGGCGGCACGGGTGGACCGGGTCAGCAAGGGTCAGGCTGCGGGGCAGCCCTGGGACGAACTGTTACACTTGACCACGCATCTCGCGGGCCTGTCCCTGCCCGGCCCGCATTGAGCGGAGCGCGCCCGCACAGCATGAGAAAGATCGGTATTTTCGGCGGCACCTTCGATCCGGTGCATCTGGGGCATTTGCGGCCGGCGCTGGAAATACGCGATGCGCTGTCACTCGACGAAGTCCGTTTCATCCCCGCCGGTTGTCCGCCGCATCGGCACGCGCCGGTGGCACCGGCCCGGCTGCGGCTGGCCCTGCTTGAGGCCGCGCTTGCCGGCGTGGACGGATTCAGGCTGGACGAACGCGAGATCGGGAAAACCACGCCGTGCTACACGGTGGACACGCTCGCGGAATTGCGCCGCGAGTTTCCCCGCGACGCGTTGTATCTCATGGTCGGCATGGATGCGTTTCTGGGTTTTCCCGGCTGGCATGACTGGCAGCGGGTGTTCGAGCTCGCGCACGTCGTGGTTGCGCACCGCCCGGGTTGGGTGATGCAGGTGCGGGGCGCATTGCACGAGGCACTGGCGGCGCGACGCGCCGAGGCACCAGAGAGTCTTGCCGGTACGCAAGACGGACGCATCCTGCTGCAACCGGTCACGCAACTGGAGATTTCCGCGAGCCGGGTGCGTGCCTGCCTCGCCGGTGGGGGCGATCCGCGCTATCTGGTTCCCGAACCAGTGCGCGAACTGCTGCTCGAATCGAATGCGTATGCAAACTGCAAGGAAACCGGATGACTCCCGAACAACTGCGCGATCTGGTGGTAACGGCACTGGAAGACATGAAAGGCGTGAACGTGGTGGCACTGGACGTGCGTGGCAGCACGCCGCTCACCGACTTCATGGTGATCGCAAGCGGCACCTCGGATCGGCACGTGAAATCGCTGGCGCAGGCGGTGCAGGACAAGGCGCGCGCGGACGGCGTCAAGGCCTTCGGTGTCGAAGGCGAGCAGGAAGGCGAATGGGTGCTGGTGGATTTGCGCGATGTCGTGGTGCACGTGATGCGTCCGCAAACGCGCGACTTCTACGGTCTGGAGAAACTCTGGAGCCTGCCCGAAGACGGCGCGGAAACGGCACCGCAGCCTGTCGCGCGCAAGCGGCATTGACATGCGCATCCATCTGCTGGCGGCGGGCACGCGTCTGCCGGCCTGGATCAACCGGGGATTCGAGGACTATGCCGCGCGCATGCCGCCGGAGTGCCGCCTGTTGTTGAAGGAAATCCCGTTGGGTGCCGCACGTCGTGGCGGGGACGCAGCCAAGGCCCTGATCGAGGAAGGTGAACGCATGTCGGCCGCGATCCCGGCGCAGGCACAGGTGATCGCCCTCACGGTGGATGGTCAGGCATTCAGCACCGAACAGCTTGCGACCCGATTCAATCGCTGGTTGCAGGACGGCCGCGATCTAGCGCTTCTGATCGGCGGTCCCGACGGACTCGCACCGGCCTGCCTGGCGCGCGCCGACAACCGCTGGTCGCTGTCGCCGCTGACCCTGCCGCATGCCCTGGTGCGCGTGGTCGTCGCGGAGCAGTTGTACCGTGCAGTCAGCATCCTGAAACACCATCCCTATCACCGGGCCTGAACCTCATGTCGCCGCCGTTTGTGTATCTGGCTTCCCGTTCGCCGCGACGGGCCGAGCTGTTGCGTCAGCTCGGCGTAGAGTTCGAGATCGTGGAGGCGCCCGTGGACGAGAGCCTGTACGCAGATGAAACGGCGGCGGAGTATGTACGGCGTCTGGCACATGCCAAGGTGGAGGCGGCGCGAGCCACGTTCCCGACGCCGCCGTCCGCGCCGATACTGGGCGCGGACACCACGGTGACACGGGATGCGGCCGTGCTTGGCAAGCCGCGCGATGCCGCGGATGCGGTCGCCATGCTGCTCGGGCTCGCGGAACGCAGCCATCAGGTGCATTCGGCGGTGGCCGTGTGCAACCATGCCGGACGGTTTGAAACGGGTTACAGTGTCAGCCGGGTCTGGTTCCGCACCATCAGTCGCGCCGAGGCCGAAGCCTACTGGCGCAGTGGCGAGCCGGCCGACAAGGCCGGCGGCTACGCCATTCAGGGGCGCGGCGCGGTGTTCGTGGAACGGCTCGAAGGCAGTTATTCCGGGGTCATGGGCCTGCCCCTGTTCGAGACCGCCGCGCTGCTGCGCGGCATGGGGGTGAAGCTGCTGGATGGATGATGGTGAGGGGTCAGGAATGCGCGGCGCGCCGCGCATTCCTCAACCCTTATTGTTCACGGAACACCATGAGTGATGAAATCCTGATCAACGTCACGCCGCGCGAGACGCGGGTGGCACTGCTGGAAAACGGCGTACTGCAGGAACTTTACATCGAGCGCGCGCGACGCCGCGGTCTGGTCGGCAATCTCTACAAGGGCCGGGTGTCGCGCGTACTGCCCGGCATGCAGGCGGCGTTCGTGGACGTGGGACTGGAACGCACCGCCTTCCTGCATGTGTCCGACATCGCACGCGGTGCCCGCGACGCACAGGAAGGCATCGCGCCCGCCCCACCGGACATTCGCACGCTGCTGCACGAAGGCCAGGAGCTGCTGGTGCAGGTGCTGAAAGACCCGCTGGGCAGCAAGGGCGCGCGGCTCACCACGCGCATCAGCATTCCCTCCCGCTTTCTGGTGTACCTGCCCGATGGTGCTGGCATCGGTCTGTCAACGCGCATCGAGGATGAGATCGAACGCACCCGGCTGACGGAATTGCTGGGCGCATTCGTGTCGCCGGAAGCCGGCGGCGGCTACATCGTGCGTACGGCGGGGGAAGGTGCGCAGCCAGAAGCGCTGCGTGCCGACATGCTGTTCCTGAACAAGCTGTGGGAGGCCATTCGTGCGCGCGCCGCACAGGCCGGGCCGGGCGAACGGGTGCACGCGGATCTGCCGCTTGCGGTACGCATCCTGCGGGATCTGTTCGGCACCGATGTCGGACAGGTGCGCATTGATTCCGCGGAAGCCTGTGACGCGGCGCGCGAGTTCGCACGCATGTTCGCGCCGCACCTGGAGTCCCGCATCGAGCAATACAGCGAGGCGCGTGCGATATTCGATCTCTACGGCATCGAGGATGAAATCCAGAAGGCGCTGGAGCGCAAGGTATCGCTCAAGTCCGGCGGTTACCTGATCCTGGATCAGACCGAAGCCATGACCACCATTGACGTGAATACCGGCGCCTACGTCGGGCACCGCGATCTCGAGGAGACCACTTTCAGAACCAACCTGGAAGCCGCCCAGGCCATCGCGCGTCAACTCAGGCTGCGCAATCTGGGCGGCATCATCATCATTGATTTCATAGACATGCAGCAGGATGAACACAAACAGCAGGTGTTGCAGACGCTGGAACAGGCATTGGTCGCGGATCACGCCAGAACCCAGGTCAGTCCGGTGTCGGCGCTGGGCCTGGTGGAGATGACGCGCAAGCGCACGCGTGAAAGCCTGGAACACGTGTTGTGCACGCCTTGCCCGGCTTGCCAGGGTCGCGGCTCGCTGAAGACGCCGGAAACCGTGTGCTACGAGATTTTCCGTGAAATTGCGCGCGTCACGCGCCAGTCGGAAGTGCGCGAGTTGCGCGTGCTGGCGGCGCAGCCGGCCGTGGATCTGCTGCTGGATGAGGAAGCCGAGCGGCTGGCAGAGCTGGAAACCCGCATCGGCAGACCGATCCGCCTGCAAGCTGAGGCCTTGTACACGCAGGAACAGTTCGATGTGGTGCCGATTTGAACAGGGAATACTGACGTGAAATGCTGGCAGCGTCGTCTGCTGAAGGGCATCGTCGCGCTGTGCGCCGCGCTGGTAATCCTGCTCGCGGTCGTGATCGGGATATTCCGGCTGTTTGCGCCGCTGGTGCCGGGTTATCGCGCCGAAGTGGAACGCTGGGCGGAGCGCGCGCTCGAACGCCCGGTCAGTATCGCGCACATGGGCGCGCGCTGGGACTGGTACGGCCCGGAAATCACCCTTGAGGACGTGAAGCTGTATTCCGCGGACGGCAAGTACGTGGTGGTGACCGCGCACGAGATCCGCCTGGGCGTGACGCTGGGCGCGCTGCTGCACGGCACGGTCTCGGCGCCGAGCCGCATCATCCTGATCGAGCCGCAGTTGAGCGTGGTGCGTGACGCGGATGGGCATTACAGCCTGCGCGGGTTTGGCGGAGAAAATGGCAAGTGGCAGCAGATGGACTGGCATGACGCGGTCAATGTCGCATTCAGTCAGCGTGCCGAAATCATCGTGCGTGACGGCAGTGTGACGCTGCTGGATCTGCGTCGGCGTGCCACGCCGTTCGTGTTCGGCGACCTTGATCTGAAGCTCGACAACAGCGCCGACAGTCACGCGCTTTCCGGTGGACTGTATCTGCCGGAGACCTTTGGCCGGACGCTCGCGTTCAGTGCCGATGTTGAAGGTCAGGCCGCGCACCCCGAAGCCTGGCAATGGCACGGTCAGGTCGAGGGCGAAGGGCTGGATGTGCCACGACTGCTGGCGTACTGGCCGCAATACCGCAACCCGTTCGCGCGCGGCGTGCTGAATCTGCGTGCCGAGCTGAGCGGCAACGGCGCGCGGCTTCTGACAGTCAGGACCCATGTCAATGCCCGCGATCTGAAGCCGGCCGACGCCGCATCGCACGGCTTCAGCACGCTCAGCGGCGACGTGGACTGGTCGCGTCTCGACGATGGCTGGCGCGTGCGTGGGCGCGACATCCTGCTGGCACAGGACGAGGTGCGCTGGCCGGTGAGTCATTTCGATCTGACGCGCCGGGTGGATGCGCAAGGCGAATCCTGGCAGGGCGAGGCCAGTTTCCTGCGCATGCAGGATCTGGACACCCTGCTCGGCTGGTTGCCGCCGATGCTACGCGACAGATTGCAGGGTGTCGTGGCATTTGCTCCGCAGGGCGATGTGTCGGAACTGTCCGGCGCGGCGCGCTGGCAGAAGGACCGGCTGGCAGCGTGGTCGGTACAGGGCAAGTTCCGCGATCTCGGCGTGCGGCCGGCGCACGGATTCCCCGGTTTCAGCGGCATGGATGGCGCCATCAAACTGGATCAGGCC
>DASSRV010000189.1:0-3278 GCA_035701605.1 Gammaproteobacteria bacterium | reverse complement strand
TGAGAGGTTCTCCTGACGATACGGGTATGCCGGACAGCCGGCTTGGGTTGTTCCGGCGGTACCCGTGAAAAACCGGTTGTGTACCGCCTCGGGAATTGTTTCGGCATCGGCCCGGCGAACTTGAGAACAAGCCGCAGGCTTTCGTGTGTGCGCGGCGTCACGAATTGCAACGCGACGGGCATGCTCGACGAAGGAAGTCCGAGCCGGCGTTGTATGCATGTCGATCCAGCATCGCGGGGAGCGCCATCTGCCCGCGTGCTCCCCGCATTCGGGCGATGGTCCGGCCGCGCGTTCGCAGCGCCTGCGGCGCAGCCACCGCGGGGCTCCTCGAACCAGCGCGGATATTGCCCGGCGGCGCGGTCTGTGGCTGGCATCGATCTTGCTGCCTATGGGGTTGACGTGCGTTCGCGTCAGAAAGTCGACGCCAGACCGCAATCCGCTGACCGTTCGGCGTCGCCATTGAACGGCCACCATTTCATGTGAGGAACCGCGGTATCCATGAATGCCATCCTGACCGATCGAAGTACTGCTTCCGTGGCCACTCAATCCAGCGTCTGCGTCCGCCCGGCTACCGCGTCCGAGGGTTTCGTTGGGTCAGGTGCCCGGGAAGCTGCCGGTTCTGGCGCGGATGCGAGTCAATCCGGCTCCGAACCGCGTGCCGGAGCGGGGAACGGACCGCTGTTTTCGGTCATTGTGACTACCTACAACCGCCCCGCCCTCCTGAAACGGGCGCTTGATAGCCTGCAAAAGCAGACCCTGCGGGATTTCGAGGTGATCGTGGTTAATGACCACGGTGAATCTGTCGAGCCCATGCTTGGCGAGTTCGATCTCGACATTACGTATGTGTGCCATGGCAGGAATCGCGGACCCTCGGCGGCCAGAAACATCGCCTTGCGCCTTGCCCGTGGCGAGCTGATCGGCTACCTGGACGACGATGACGTCGTATTGCCTGAACACCTGGCGGTACATGCGAAAGCCCACGCGGCGCACACGAATAGCGTGGTGTACACCGACGCGCGTTTCGTGCTCAGCAAGGAGGGCGGCCTGTCCATTGCCACGGATCCGGCGTCGGAAGAAGCCTTCTCCAAGGAAAGCTTGTTCGTCAGGAACTTCATCACTATCAACAACTGGACACTCCCGCGCCAGGTGCTGGTGGACGTGGGAGATTGTGACGAGACACTGACAGCGCTGGAAGACTGGGATGTCTTGTTGCGTCTCGCCGAGCGCTTTCCGTTCGTGCACGTTCGCGAACGCACCTCGGAGGTGTGGTTCCACGGTGATATGCACGCGCGGTTGACGGCGCGACAGAACAAGAATTTTCCGGAGCTCTATCGAAAGCTCTACGAGCGCTATGGCGACCTGGGCAGCCAGAGGGTACGCGAAGGACGAAGACGCGTGCTCGCGCAGCTCGACGCGGGAACCGCCGAACGGCCGGTGGAGGACTACCAGAGCCTCTCCGCCAAGCTGCGGCTCGATGAGTCGTCCGACGCATTCCGGGCACGCGTCGCGGTATTGGCGGCAGCAGTATCGGCCACGGCTGTCATCATCGATCCTGAGCGCGACTCACAGGCCGTGGAACGGACTTTGCGCAGTCTGCGCGAGCAATGCCTTGGGCCGGCGCACATCATCGTTTCCAGTCAGGTCACGGGAACAGACGCCACCGGAACGGACCCGACTGCGGCCCTGAATGCCGCGCTTGGACAGACGGGCACAGAGTTGGCGGTTTGCATTCCAGCCGGTGACACGTTGGATCGTTATGCATTGTTGCTGCTTGCCGAGCGCTTCGCCAACCACACGGACATGGTGTGCTGCTACGTCGATGAGGACAACATCGCGTCAGGAAAGCAAGACGGCCCCATCTTCAAGCCGGATATCAACCTGGATTTGCTGCGCAGTTATCCCTATGTGGGTTCTTGTCTCGCGATCCGGACCCGTGCGTTCGTCGAGCTTGGCGGCTGGCGCAGTGACTTCAAGGCATTGGCCAATGTCGATCTGCTGTTCCGGTGCCTCGAGCAATACGGGATGCAGAACATAGGCCATGTTGCCGAAGTGTTGCACCACTCAGCAACGCCGTATCCCCAATGGCTGTCGTCCGCCGCCGTGGCGGAAGAGTCTCCCCGCATAGTGGATGCGCACTTGCAGCGGCTGGGCATTGCGCACGAGGTCCATCCTGGTGGTGCGGCTGGCGTCAATCGGATCGAGTACCGTTGCATGCGCACGCCACCCGTGTCGATCGTCATTCCGGCCGGCGACAGCCTGCCGACACTGAACGGGTTGATCGACAGCCTTCTGGCGAAGACCAGTTACAAGAATTACGAGCTTCTGCTGGTCGATACTGGCAGCCGCGATCCGGCCGTGCGTGCTTACCTGGACGGCATCGAAGGACTGCACAACCCGCAATGGCGCGTATTGCATGAACCGCAGGCATGCAGTTGTTCAGCGGCGTGCAATGCCGCTGCCCGGCAGGCGCGCGGCGAGTACCTGATTCTGCTCAAGACCGACACCGCAGTGCTGCAGGAAAACTGGGTTGAAGCATTGCTCAACCATGCGCAACGCCCAGAGGTGGGTGTGGTCGGTGCCAAGCTGTACCGGTCCGATGGCCGCATCCAGCATGCGGGCATGGTGCTGGGTCTGCGTGGACCCGCCGATCATCCGTTCATTGGTGGGGCGATGGACGCTACCGGTTACATGCAGCGCCTGCAAGTCGACCAGAACTATACCGCGGTGAGCGCTGCGTGCCTGATGATTCGCAAATCGGTTTACGAGGAAGTCGGCGGCCTGGATGAGCAGGACTTCAAGATTTCCTACAACGATGTCGATCTTTGCCTGAAGGTGCGCGAGGCGGGCTATTTGACCGTTTGGACGCCGTATGCCCGCATGATGCACGAAGGCCGTGTCGGCCCGAGCAAGATCGACAAGACGGCGCAGGAGGCCGAACGCAAGCGGCTCAAGGGTGAGCAGCAGGCGATGTACCGCAAGTGGCTGCCGCTACTCGCCGATGATCCCGCCTACAACCGGAACCTGGGGCTCACGGGAAGCGGGTTCGATCTGGATCAGACCCGCCACACGGCTTGGCAGCCGTTCGAGCAGCCATTGTTGCCGCGCATGTTCTGTGTGGCCGCCGATGCCGGCGGTTGCGGCCAGTATCGCATCCGGCAGCCGCTGCTCGCCATGCAACGCGAGGGAATCGCCGAGGGCTTGCTCGCGCCGGCGCATCTGACGCCTGTGCTGATGGAGCGTTTCATGCCCTCGAGCATCGTGCTGCAGCGACAACTCAC
>DASSRV010000188.1:0-3671 GCA_035701605.1 Gammaproteobacteria bacterium | reverse complement strand
ATCCTGATAATCCACCAGCGAATGAATCACGCTTTGTGGATGCACCACCACCTCGATCTGCTCGCGTCGTGCACCGAACAGCCAGCAGGCCTCGATGACCTCCAGTCCCTTATTCATCATGGTGGCTGAATCCACTGAAATCTTGCGCCCCATGACCCAGTTCGGGTGCCGGCAAGCCTGTGCCGGTGTCGCCGTCGCCAGCCGTTGCAACGGCCAGGTGCGGAATGGCCCGCCGGAAGCCGTAAGCAGGATGCGCCGTACCGCGCGCGGCCAGTTGCCACTGCGATAGTCCGCCGGCATGCACTGAAACAGCGCATTGTGTTCGCTGTCTATCGGAATCAGTTCCGCACCGCTGCGCTGCACTTCCTCCATGAACAGGCGTCCGGCCATGACCAGGGCTTCCTTGTTGGCAAGCAACACGCGTTTACCGGCGCGCACTGCCGCCAGTGCCGGCAAAAGGCCCGCAGCACCCACAATGGCTGCCATCACACAGTGTGCTTCCGGCAGTTGTGCCACTTCAGCGAGCGCTTGTGCACCGGACAGCACTTGCGTGGACAGCCCCTGTTCGCGCAGCAAGGTCCGCAACCGTACAGCGGCCTGTTCTTCTACCATGACAGCGTACGCTGGACGATGTTCCAGACATTGCCCGAGCAGGCGTTCCACATCACCGCGTGCGGTAAGCGCCACGACCCGGAACCGGTCGCGATGACGTGCCAGCACATCCAGGGTATTCACGCCGACGCTGCCGGTGGAACCAAGCACAACCACCCCGTTCATGTCAGCCGTCCCGCCAGTTGCAGACCCAGCCAGAAAAACGGCGCCGCAGCGGTCAGGCTGTCCACCCGATCCAGTACACCGCCGTGACCGGGAAACAGGCTGCCGCTGTCTTTCATGCCGGCCTGACGCTTGAACAGGCTTTCACCCAGATCGCCGACAATGGAGAACCAGCCCGTGACCAGACACACCGCGAGCAGGACCGGCCACACCTCCATCCCCAACCACCATCCGCCCACGACGGCCACGATCAGCAGGGCCAGCGTGCCGCCTGCAACACCCTCCCAGGTCTTGCCGGGGCTAACTTCCGGCGCCAGCTTGTGGCGGCCAAACGCACGCCCGGCGAAATACGCACCGATGTCCGCCGCCCAGATGAGTGTGAACAGCCACAGCAGCAACGCGGAACGCTGGTTGTCCACGGCCACGGCCGTAAACAAGGCCGGAATCAGGGTCAGCCAGCCGCACAGGGCCTTCGCACCACGCGACAGCGTGACGCGTTTCGGCACCAGCCACAGCAACACCACCAGCCACCACAGGCCGGCGCAAACCGCGAGCGGCCACAACACCGATTGCCAACCCACGGTCCTGCCCAGCATCAACAACCCGGCGCACAGCAACAGGCTCAGCACGGCATAGCCCACGCGCGCGACACGTTCGCCATACCCCGTCAACGCGGCCCATTCATACGCGGCGAGCGCCACCACCAGCGTCAACGCCGCCGCCAGCCAGTGCGACGGGGCATACAGAATCAGTGCCACAGCCAGTGGCAGCAATACCAGCGCGGTCAGGATGCGCTGCTTAAGCATTGCGCGCTCCCGGCAACTGATCCGGTGTCAAACCGAAGCGTCGCTCGCGGGTCGCGAACCAGTTCAAGGCTTCGTCCAGCGCCTGCACGTCGAAATCCGGCCACAGCGCCGTGCTGAAATAAAGCTCGCTGTAGGCGAGATGCCAGAGCAGGAAATTGCTGATGCGCTGTTCGCCTCCAGTGCGGATGAAGAGATCCGGATCCGGACAATCGTGCAGCATCAGTGCGGTACCCAGCGCGTCCTCGTCAATGTCGTCGGCACGCCGCTTCCCCACTGCCACGTCCTGTGCAAGCCCGCGCGCAGCCTGCACCATGTCCCAGCGTCCGCCATAACCGACGGCGACGTTCAACCGCAGCCCGGTATTGCCGCCGGTCAGATCCTGGGTACGCTGCATGGCCGCCTGCAGGGCGGGAGAAAAACCGGCCAGATTTCCGATGAAACGGACCTGCACCTGATTCTGGTGCAACTTGTCCACTTCGTTGCGCAGCGCGTTCATGAACAGTTCCATGAGCCCGCCGACTTCCGCATCCGGGCGCCGCCAGTTTTCGCTGCTGAACGCAAACAGGGTCAGGACCCGGACGCCGAGTCTGCCGCAGTGCTCAATAATGTTGCGCGCCGCGTTCAGGCCGGCCTTGTGACCCGCTCCACGTGGCAAATGCCGGCGTCTGGCCCAGCGGCCATTTCCATCCATGATGATGGCGATGTGGGCAGGCAGACTGCTGGCAATGGATTGAGTCATTCAACAGACATCCCGCTCATTGCACAATACATCGCAATGGCGTACTCAGACTTCGAGCAGTTCCGCTTCCTTGGTCGCCAGTATCCTGTCAATGTTGGCGATGTGCTGGTCGGTCAGTTTCTGGATCTCATCCTGTGCGCGACGCTCCTCGTCTTCGGTCACCTGCTTGTCCTTGAGCAGGCTCTTGAGCTCGGTGTTGGAATCGCGCCGCACGTTGCGCACCGCCACGCGCGCGGTTTCCGCTTCCTGCTTCGCAACCTTGACGATTTCACGGCGCCGCTCTTCGGTCAGTGCGGGCATGGGCACCCGGATCAGGGTGCCGGAAGTGGCCGGCATCAGTCCGAGATCGGAAGTCATGATGGCCTTCTCGATCACCGGCACCATCTGCTTTTCCCACGGCGTGATGGTAAGCGTACGACTGTCCGCTGTGCCGACGTTGGCAACCTGGTTGAGCGGCACTTCATTGCCGTAATAGGAGACCCGGATGTGGTCGAGCAGGCTAGTATGGGCGCGGCCGGTACGCAGCTTCGACAACGCGTCCTTGAGCGCATCAGCGCTTTTCTGCATGCGTGCGGCAGCCTGTTTCTTCACGTCGTCAATCATGCCTTGTCTCCATTGTCCACCAGCGTACCGATGTCTCTGGCGCCCAACACGATGCGCATCAGGTCACCGGCACGATTCAGGTCAAATACCCGCAGCGGGATGTTGTTGTCGCGGCACATCACGATGGCGGTTGCATCCATCACCATCAGCTTGTCGTTCAGTACCTGATCGAAAGCAAGATGGGTGTACCGCACCGCTCCAGAGTCGCGCTTGGGATCCGCGGAGTACACGCCGTCCACCTTGGTGGCCTTGAGCAGCAGTTCCGCACCGATCTCGGTGGCACGCAGCGCCGCTGCCGTATCGGTGGTGAAAAAGGGATTGCCTGTGCCGGCGGCGAAGATGCAGACACGGCCTTTTTCCAGGTGGCGCACGGCGCGACGCCGGATGTAATCCTCGGATACCGCATTGACGCTCATGCCGGACATGACTCGCACATAGGCCCCGGCGCGCTCCAGGGAATCCTGTAGTGCCAGGGCATTCATCAGCGTCGCCAGCATGCCCATGTGATCCGCGGTGACCCGGTCCATGCCTGAACCGGCGAGGCCCGCACCGCGGAAGATATTGCCGCCGCCGATCACCACGCCAATCTCCACCCCCAGTTCGCGAACTTCGCGGATTTCCTCCGCCACGCGCCGGATCACCTGGGGATCAATACCGTAATCGGCTTCGCCCATGAGGGCTTCGCCACTCAGTTTCAGCAGGATGCGTCGGTAGGCGGGGGTTCGGCTCGACATCTTCTATATGGCTGG
>DASSRV010000187.1:0-2893 GCA_035701605.1 Gammaproteobacteria bacterium | reverse complement strand
GGAATGTGAAGGCATGGGGCGTGTGGATTTCTTCCTAAAACCGGACGGTACGCTGCTGGTGAACGAGATCAACACCATTCCCGGTTTCACCAAGATCAGCATGTATCCACGACTCTGGGCTCTGTCCGGCCTATCCTATGCACAATTGCTAGATCGGCTTATCCAGCTTGCCCTCGAGCGTTTCGGACATGAAGCCGCGCTTGTCACCACACACGACACCTGATCGGGATAGGGCCATGACCAAACTGGTATTGCTGCGACACGGCTTCAGCGAATGGAACAAGCAGAACCGCTTCACTGGCTGGCACGATGTAGATCTCGCGCCGGAAGGCATTGCCGAAGCGCACGAGGCCGCGCATCTGCTAGGCTCGGCCGGTTTTCATTTCGATGTGGCTTATACCTCGGTGCTGAAGCGCGCAGTGCGGACGCTCTGGACCGTGCTGGACGTGATGAACCAGATGTGGATTCCGGTCCACAAGCACTGGCGGCTGAATGAGCGTCATTATGGCGCCTTGCAGGGGCTGAACAAGGCCGAGACTGCACAGAAATACGGCGAGGAACAGGTCAAACTCTGGCGTCGCAGTTACGACATCCCGCCGCCGTCGCTCACGGATGACGATCCGCGTCATCCGAAACATGATCCGCGCTACGCCGATCTCAAACCCGGCGAACTGCCAGCGACGGAATGCCTCAAGGACACCGTGGCGCGACTGATTCCCTATTACGAACAGACCATTCTGCCGGACATGCGCGCGGGCAAGCGTGTGGTCATCACCGCTCACGGCAATTCCCTGCGCGCACTGGTCAAGCACCTGGACGGCATAAGCGATGCAGCCATCCTCGCGCTCAATATTCCGACTGCCGTCCCGCTGGTGTATGAGTTCGACGCGCAGTTCAAGCCCGTCAAACACTACTACCTCGGCGATGCCGACAAGATCGCAGCGGCCGCAGCCGCCGTTTCGAATCAGGGCAAAGCCGGATAAGGGCTGCCGTTCATTTCAGAATCATCAAGGAGCACATCAGACATGCAATTTGAGAAGATCCATGCCGTTGTTTCAGGCGCCGCGTCCGGTCTGGGTTTCGCCACCTGCGAGCGTATTGCCAAGGCCGGCGGCAAAGTCGCCATGCTGGACATGAATGAAGCGCAGGGCGCGGAAGCGGCAAAGAAACTCGGCAGCAATGCGCTGTTCATCAAGGCCGACGTGGCCTCGGAGCAAAGCGTAAACGACGCGGTGGAAAAAGCCGGATCGGCCTTCGGCAACCTGCAACTGGCGGTGAACTGTGCCGGCATACTGGGTGCGGGCCGCACGCTCGGCCGCGAAGGTCCGATGGCGAGCGATTTCTTCGCAAAAACTATCCACGTGAACCTGATCGGTACCTTCAATCTCATCAAGGCTGCCGCCAACCTGATGCAGCACAACACACCGAATGCGGAAGGCGAACGCGGCGTGATCGTGAACACGGCATCCGTGGCTGCCTTCGAGGGCCAGATTGGCCAGGCCGCCTACTCCGCTTCCAAGGGTGGCGTGGTCGGCATGACCTTGCCCATTGCACGCGAGTTCGCACGTTTCGGCATTCGCGTCATGACCATCGCGCCGGGCATTTTCTGGACGCCGATGATGGCCGGCATGTCCGAGGAAGTTCAGAAGTCACTGGGGGCGCAGGTGCCGTTCCCGTCACGACTCGGCAAACCGGAAGAATACGCGCAGCTCGTGCAGCAGATCTGCGAAAGCGTGATGCTGAATGGCGAAACCATCCGGCTGGATGGCGCGATCAGGATGCAACCGAAATAGATGCCGCCCCGGCACAGCCGGGACACCGATTCAAGCTCTGGATGCCGGTCTTCGCCGGCATGACGGACTTGCAGGGCGTTGCAGACTCATTCCGGCGCGCGCGGATCGAGTTGGGCGATGACGGCCGAGGTGCGTGGCACAGGCACATACGGCACTCGATCTTCCGGCGCGACCCGCGCCACACGCGGTGCCAACAGTGCTGCCACACCCAGCGCCAAGGACAGCAAGGCCGTGAACAGGAACAAACCCGTGGCGCCCGTGACCCACATTACTGCCGCGGCACCGAGCGGACCGAGCATGGCGCCCAGGCTGTAGCACAGAATCAGTGCCGCGCTCGCCGGCACCACGTCAGCGATCTCGATGTGGTCATTCGCGTGCGCCACCGCGACGGGATACAGCGTGAAGGTCAGTCCACCGAATACCGGCCCCACGATCAGCAGCACAAAGACCAGGGTGCCGCCGGTGACCGCCAGGATCAGGCTGATCGCGGCAACCGCGAAGCTCAATGCACCGATGACACGCTGCCGGTCAAAACGGTCGGACAGCGCGCCGATGGGCCATTGCAAGGCCAGCCCACCCAGAATGGTCGCCCCCATGAAACCCGCTACCTGTGTGACATTGAGCCCCTCCCGCACACCGAAAGTCGGGCCGAGCGCATAAAACGCACCGTTGGCAAGACCGGCACCGAGACAGCCCCACACGCCAAAGGGCGCGGCATGGAACAGTTTGCGCAACTGCAAATTGATCCGCTCGACCGGCTGCGGATTCGCCGCACGGGTCAGGGCCACCGGAATCAGGCAAGCTGCAAACAGGATCGCCACCAACAGGAAGGGTGTAAGCGGTTGTTCCTTGCCGGCATCGAGCAGAAACTGTCCTCCACCAAGACCGGCGAACGTCATCACCATGTAAACCGAAAACACGCGGCCACGCACGTGTGTGTCGGCGCGTTCGTTCAGCCAGCTCTCGATCACCATGTACATCCCCATCATGGCGATACCGCAGGCGATACGCAGCAGGCCCCAGGTCAATGCGGACTGATAGAGCGCGTGCAACAACGCAACGATGGTATTGAAAGCGGCAAAGGCCGTGAACGCACGGAT
>DASSRV010000186.1:0-6417 GCA_035701605.1 Gammaproteobacteria bacterium | reverse complement strand
AGACCTCGTCTTCGAGCGCCACGTAGAGTTCAAAGGATTGTGCCGCCGCTGCCATGCCGTACCTGTGCGATACCGGTATAAACCCGGCCTATTTTACTCCCGCAGCATCAGACCGGAATGACCGTCACCAGCTTGCGGATGGCTTCGCGGTCGGTCATGGAGCTGGCCCGCTCCGCGGCCGCGTCGCGCGACAGCCAGTCGTATTCGGTGTGTTCGTCCGGATTGAGCGTGACGGCGTCTATAGTGGGCAGCTCGAACGTGAACACGTATTCGGTGTTCTCGTGCACGTCTTCGGCGTACTGGTCGCGCCAGGCGGGATGGATGGGGTAACGGTTGACGATGCCGCTGTCCGTCAGATTGGTGTCGGCAATGAAGCCGGTTTCCTCGCGCAACTCACGTTGCGCCGCCTGCCGTGGTGTTTCATTGTCCAGCAGACTGCCGGTGATGGACTGCCAGAAGTCCGCCGGTTCGCGTCGGTGCAGTTGCAGCACTTCGCCGTGCGCGGTGTGCACCACGACCAGTACCGATTCCGGACGCTTGGCCACGACTCAGCCCGGCGTGGTGCCCTGCGGCAAGCGCACGCGGATATGCAGTTCTTTCAACTGCGCATCGCCTGCATTGCCCGGTGCATCGGTGAGCGGATCCCAGGCGGTCTGGGTTTTCGGGAACGCGATGACTTCGCGGATGTTGGGCGCGCCGGTCATGTGCATGACGAGGCGATCCATGCCGAAGGCCAGTCCGCCGTGCGGGGGACAACCGGATTTCAGGGCATCCAGCAGGAAGCCGAATTTCTCGCGCGCATCTTCCTCGCTGATGCCGAGCATCCTGAACACCGCCGCCTGCATGTCCTGATTGTGGATACGTATGGAACCGCCGCCCAGTTCGGTGCCGTTCAGCACCATGTCGTAGGCGCGCGAGCGGATGCCGCCGGGGTTCTGTTCCATTTCGGCGATGTCGGAAACTTTCGGCGCGGTGAACGGGTGATGCAGGAAAATCCAGCGCTGGTCTTTCTCGTCCCACTCGAACATGGGAAATTCCACCACCCATAACGGCGCCCAGCCCTCTTTCACCAGGCCGCGATCCTGACCGAGCTTCAGGCGCAGGGCACCGAGCGCATCGTTCACGACTTTGGCCTTGTCGGCACCGAAGAAAATCACGTCGCCGGTTTCGGCGCCGGTGCGCTTCAGAATGCCCTCGAGCGCGGCATCGGACAGGAATTTGATGATCGGGGATTGCAGGCCCTCGCGGCCTTTTGCCAGATCGTTCACCTTTATATAGGCGAGACCGCGCGCGCCGTAGCGGGCAACGAATGTCGTGCAGTCGTCAATCTCGCTGCGCGCCATCTCGCCGCCTTTCGGCAGGCGCAGCGCGGCAACACGACCGTCGGGGGCATTCGCGGGGCCGGCAAACACCTTGAAGTCGCAGTCCTTGACCAGATCGGCGACATCCACCAATTCCAGCGGGATGCGCAGATCGGGTTTGTCGGAACCGTAGCGGCGCATGGCTTCGTCATACGGCAGGCGCGGGAAGGGATTCGGCAACGCGGCGTCCAGCACTTCCTTGAAGGTGTGACGAATCATGCCTTCCATGATGTCCATGATCTGGTCCTCGTTCAGGAACGAGGTCTCGACATCGAGCTGGGTGAACTCGGGCTGGCGGTCGGCGCGCAGGTCCTCGTCGCGGAAGCAGCGCGCAATCTGATAGTAGCGATCGAAGCCCGCCATCATGAACAACTGCTTGAAGATTTGTGGTGACTGCGGCAACGCGAAAAACCGGCCCGGATGGGTGCGGCTCGGCACCAGATAATCGCGTGCGCCTTCCGGCGTGGGCTTGGTCAGGATCGGGGTTTCGAGATCGATGAAGCCCTGCTCGTCGAGGTAACGACGCAATGAGCTGGTGATCCGGTGCCGCAGACGCAGGCGCTGCTGCATGACCGGGCGCCGCAGATCCACGTAGCGGAACTTGAGTCGCCGTTCTTCATTGACATCGTCTTCGTCGAGCATGAAGGGCGGCGTCTCGGCACGATTGAGAATGTCCATGTCCAGCGCCAGCATCTCCACCTGACCGCTGGCAAGGTTGGGATTTTCCGTCCCCTTCGGGCGTCGGCGCAGCTTGCCTTTCACGCTCACCACGAATTCATTGCGCAGGCTCTCGGCCGCCGCGAACAATGTGGCGCGATCCGGATCGAACACCACCTGCACCAGACCCTCGCGGTCGCGCAGATCCACGAAAATCACGCCGCCGTGATCGCGGCGACGGTGCACCCAGCCCGCCAGCGTGATTTCTTGATCCAGCAGGGTTTCGTTGACCTGCCCGCAATAATGACTACGCATGAAAATTCCTGAAAAACTTGAATAGTGTCGAGATGCAATCTTCCCCTCTCCCGGCGGGAGAGGGATTAAAGCCGCGGAATGTTACGGATCGGGCTTGCCGGGTGCAAGCGCCGCACCCGGCTTCGGCCACGGCGGAACGATTACGCCCAGCGAAATAATCATCTTGAGCGCCTCATCCACGCTCATGTCCAGCTCGATCACGTCCTCCGGCGGCACCATGAGCAGGAAGCCGGAAGTCGGGTTCGGCGTGGTGGGCACGAACACGCTGATCATCTGGCCCGGCACCTTGGCATTGAGCTCGCCCAGGGTGTCGCTGGTCTGGAACGCCAGGCTCCAGGTTTCCTTCTGTGGATAGCGGATCAGCACCACCTTGCGGAAGGATTTGCCCTTGTCGGAAAACATGGTTTCCGATATCTGCTTGGCCGCTGAATAGATCGAACGCACCAGCGGGATGTGCTCGAGGATCTCCTCGCCGAGCTGGAGCAACTGCCGCCCCAGGAAATTGCTGGCCAGAAAGCCGGTGACGAACAAGACCACGGCCACCAGCACGATGCCGACCAGGGCCGACAAACCGGGAATATCCAACCCGATCAGCACTCTCGGCTGCCAGGCATCCGGGAACAACTCGATCAGCTCGCCGAGGTAGCTGGCGAAGAACTGCACGATCAGGAGCGTGACGCCGAGCGGAATCCAGATCAGCAGGCCGGTGAACAGGTAGCGCCGCAACAGGCTGGTGCGGCTGGGCTTGTGACTCGGCAGCGCGGCCATCAGGAAGCCGCACTGCTGGCCGGTTTCTCGGCCTTCTTTGCGGCCTTGTCGCCGCTTGCCGGTTTGCCCGCCGGCTTCTCGCCCGCCTTGGCCGCGGCCGGTTTCTCGCCACCGTCCTTGTTCGCGGCCTCCGGTTTCGCTTCACCGGCCGGTTTCTCCGCGCCGCCGTCCGCGAGATGGCGCTTGCCGGCGGACTTGAAATCGGTTTCGTACCAGCCGCCGCCCTTGAGCCGGAAACCGGCCGCCGAAATCAGTTTCTGCAAGGCGGGCTTGCCGCAGTCCGGGCACTCGGTGAGTGGCGCTTCGCTCAATTTCTGCAGGGCTTCGAGCCTGTGTCCGCAGGCCGCGCATTCGTATTCGTAAATGGGCATGAACAACCTCTATTGAAATCCGCCGATCCCACCCCACTGTTGGGGTTTCCCCGCCCGAAACTCAAGGTGGGCAACGGCATTCGTGCCATTATAGCCCTGCGTCTCCCACCCACGACTGGAAATCCGATGCCGGAATCCCGCCACCACACCCTTCGCAGCCTGTTGCCCTTCCTGTGGGAATTCCGCGGCCGTGCGGCGCTGGCACTGCTGTTCCTGGTGGCCGCCAAGTTCGCCACGGTTTCAATCCCGATGGTGCTCAAGCACATCGTGGATGCACTCGATGCGAAACAGGCGGCGCTGGTGTTGCCGCTGGCATTGCTGATCGCCTACGGCGCGCTGCGCTTCGCCGGCACCCTGTTCGGTGAACTGCGCGACCTGGTGTTCGAGTTTGCCTCGCTGCGTGCGGTACGGCGCATCGCGCTGCGCGTGTTCCGGCACCTGCACGACCTGGATCTCGCGTTCCATCTCGAACGCCAGACCGGCGGCCTGTCGCGCGACATCGAGCGCGGCACGCGCGGCATCAGTTTCGTGCTGAGCTTCATGCTGTTCAACATCCTGCCGACGCTACTGGAAATCGGCCTCGTTACCGGCATTTTCCTGTGGAATTTCTCGGCCTGGTTCGCGTTCATCATCCTGGCTTCGGTGATCCTGTACATCGCATTCTCCATTCTGGTCACGGAATGGCGCATGCGCCACGTGCGGCGCATGAACGAGCTCGACTCCAAGGCCAACACCCGCGCGGTGGACAGCCTGCTCAATTACGAGACGGTGAAATACTTCACCAACGAGGAATTCGAGGCCGGGCGCTACGACACGCAGATGGCGCACTGGGAAAAGGAGGCGCTCAAGACCCAGTATTCGCTGTCCACGCTCAACAGCGGTCAGGCCCTCATCATCGCGCTCGGCGTCACCGCCATGATGCTGCTGGCCGGTCAACAGGTGGTGCGCGGCGGCATGAGCCTGGGCGATTTCGTGATGGTCAACGCCTACATGGTGCAACTGTTCATGCCGTTGAACTTCCTGGGTTTCGTGTACCGCGAGATGAAACGCTCGCTGGTGGACATGGAACGCATGTTCTCCTTGCTGGAACGCCATACCCAGATCGCGGACAGGGAGGACACAACAGCACTGCCGCACGCGCGCGGCGAAATCCGCTTCGAGAACGTGCGTTTCGGCTACAACAGCGCGCGTGAAATCCTGCATGGCGTGACGTTCGCCGTACCGGCCGGAAAGAAGGTCGCCGTGGTCGGCCCGAGCGGTGCCGGAAAATCCACGCTGGCGCGGCTGTTATTCCGGTTTTATGACGTCAATGCAGGACGTATCACTGTTGATGGACACGACATCCGCGACGTGACGCGCAACAGCCTGCGCGCGCAGATCGGCATCGTGCCGCAGGACACGGTGCTGTTCAACGACAGCATCGAATACAACATCGCCTACGGCCGGCCGGATGCGGGTCATGCGGAAATCGAGCGTGCGGCGGAACTGGCGCACCTCAAGCCGTTCGTCGCCTCGCTGCCGCAGGGTTACGACACGTTGGTGGGCGAACGCGGCCTGAAACTGTCCGGCGGCGAGAAACAGCGTGTCGCGATTGCCCGCGCCATCCTGAAAAACCCGCCGATCCTGCTCTTCGACGAGGCCACCTCGAGCCTGGATTCCAATGCGGAACAGGCGATTCTCGCCGCCATGCGCGCGGTCGCCGAACGCCGCACCAGCCTCGTCATCGCGCACCGGCTCTCCACCATCGTGGATGCGGACGAGATCGTGGTGCTGGACCAGGGCGCCGTCGCGGAACGCGGCACACACCGCGAACTGCTGAAAGCCGGCGGCCTGTACGCGCAACTCTGGGCCCTGCAACAACGCGAAGCGGAACAGAAGGAAAAGCTCGCCGCGGAAAATGCCGAGGTGCTGCCGTTCCGGTTGCAGAACTGAGCCGTGTCTGTGCCCCGTTCCGTGCTCGTCACCGGCTGCTCCAGCGGCATAGGGCTCGCCAGCGCACAAGTACTCGCTGCCCGTGGCTGGCAAGTCATTGCCAGCGTGCGCAAAAACGAAGACGCGACGCGTCTTGAAAACCTCGGGTTCAAGACGGTGTTACTCAATGTCGCGGATTCCTCATCCATCGCCAGCGCGCTGGATGAAACCCTGACGCTGACCGGCGGACGCCTGGATGCCCTGGTGAACAATGCCGGCATTGCCATTCCAGGCGCGGTCGAGGATCTGGAACGCGAAGTCCTGCAACGCCAGTTCGACACCAATTTCTTCGGTACCCTCGAACTGACCCGCGCGGTGTTGCCGATCATGCGCCGACAGGGCCACGGCCGCATCGTGATGCTGAGTTCGATCCTGGGGCGCGTGGCGATGCCCTGGCGCGGCGCCTACAACGCCAGCAAGTTTGCGCTGGAAGGCATCACCGACACCCTGCGCATGGAATTGCGCGATACGGACATCAAGGTGAGTCTGGTCTGTCCCGGCCCGATCAAGAGCCGCTTCCGCGACAATTCCCTCGCCAACTTCGACAGCTACCTGGACGTGGCTTCGAGTCCGCACCGGGAAGCCTATGCGCGCCTGCGCGCCCAGACCGGGGCCGAAAAGGATCGCACCCCTTTCACCCTGCCCCCGGAAGCCGTGGCGGGGAAAATCGTCCATGCGCTGGAAAGCTCTCGCCCCGAAGCACGGTATTACGTGACCTTGCCAGCCTATGTCCTTGCTTGTGCCCGCTGCATCCTGCCAGCACGCTGGCTGGATGCCCTGCTCGTCAGGATTTAGGCAACCGGATATCCCGTTATGATTGCGACGGAGCTGCCTGTGCAAATAGAACTTATCTCAAAATCCCGTTCGCCCAGAGCGTAGCGCCGAAGGTGCGGAGTCGAAGGGGGTTAAGCCAATGATTTTATGTGTTTCGACTTCGCCTGCCCTGAGCTTGTCGAAGGGCTCAACACGAACGG
>DASSRV010000185.1:0-4515 GCA_035701605.1 Gammaproteobacteria bacterium | reverse complement strand
CGATCGCTGGGGTTATCCGGCGCGGCGCGGCACGCTGGGCCGCTTCAGCGTGGAGGCGCCGTACCAGTCCTGGCAGAGCCGCGAAGATTTGCAGAAGCAGCAGTTGCTGGCCCTGGGGCCGCGCGAGCCGAGTTACACGGTCGGCTATGACGGCATTGCCTATCTCACGCTGGCACCCACCACCACGGCGGGCGAAGTGACGCTGCACGTGCCGCTGCAGGACACGGACAAGAACAGCGACCGGCTCACGACCTGGCTCGCGGCCGGCCAGCGCGACTGGATTCTGGTGGGTCTGGCGAACGGCACCGCCGCGTTCAACGGCATCCGCGGCCACATCCAAACGCTGTCCGGCGACGATCCGAATGACGACATCTATCAGGACGGTCGCATCGCGTTCTATGCCAAGGGCTTGGTGAAAGGCGAATACCTGATCACCGCCGCCTACGATTCGGCCAAGGCCAGCGGCGCGAACGTGAACGGTCTGCAACAGAGCGTGGACCCGAACCAGTATTTCATGCTCTATGGCGACGCCTCGCAGCAGGGCTTCGATGCCTCGAGCTCCAGCAAGCTCTATCTCAAGATCGAGCGCGGCCAGTTCTACGCGCTGTTTGGCGATTTCAATACCGGACTGGATGTCACCGAGCTCGCCCGTTACGACCGCCAGTTCACGGGACTCAAGAGCGGTTACGAGGGCGAGCACTTCAAGTACACCGCCTTTGCGGCGCGCAACGCGCAGTCCTTCGTGCGCGACGAAATCCAGGGCAACGGCACGTCCGGCCTGTATCACCTGTCGCGCCAGAAGCTGCTGCTCAATTCCGAACACATCACGATCGAGACCCGTGACCGCTACAACAACGACAAGATCGTCAGATCGCAGTCCTTGAGCCGCTACCTGGATTACACGCTTGATTACTACAGCGGCGTGATTTTCTTCAAGCAGCCGGTGCCGGCCTACGACGAGAATTTCAACCCGGTGTACATCGTGGCCCAGTACGAAGTGACGCGGCCGGGCGACCAGTCCGTCACCGCGGGCGGCCGCGCCGCCGTCAAGCTCGCGGACGGCAAGGTGGAGATCGGCGCGACCTACGTCAACGAGGGCTCGGACAGCGGCGCCAACAAGCTCACGGGCGCGGACCTGCGGGTGCAATTCACGCCCGGCACGGCGCTGAAGGCGGAAATCGCGCATACCGACAGCGGTGCCGCCGGCGCGTCCACGCGGCAAATCGGCAACGGGTTCGCGCCCGGCACCACCAGCAACAGCAATGCTTCCGGTGCGGCCTACCTGGTGAGCCTGCAAAGCCAGAGCGAGAAGCTGCAAAGCGAGTTGTACCTGCGTCAGGAGAGTGAGGGTTTCGGCCTCGGCCAGCAGAGTTTCGGCAGCAATGCCAGCCGCCGGCTGGGTGGCGATGCGCGCTATCACCTGGATCGCAATTGGACCCTGCTCGGCCAGATCTACCGCGAACAGCAATTGGCCACCACCGGCATGAATACGGTGGCGGACGCCGGCGTGGAATACCAGCAGAACAGCAGTTCGGTCACCGCCGGTGTGCGGCACGTGGCGAGCGAATACCTGCTGCCCGCCGCCACGGATACGGCGGCGACTGCCGCGAGTGGCAACGGCAGTGCCAATCAGGTGTATGTCGGCGGCAGCGTCGGCGTGCTGGACAACACCGTCACCCTGCATGGCACCACCAGTCAGAATGTGAGCGGTGGCGGCAACGCCAACCCGGCGTATCCGGCCAGCACCACGCTGGGCGCGGATTACAAGCTCACCGATTCCGCGACCCTGTTCCTGAACCAGCAATTCGCGGCCGGCACCGGCGCGAGCCAGTCATACAACCGCATGACCGAATTCGGCGTGCGCAGCACGCCCTGGGAGCGGGCGCAATTGACGAGCTCGGTGGCGCAGCAGATGACCGAATACGGTCCGCGCACGTTCTCGACCATGGGTCTGACCCAGGGCTGGCAGGTGAGCCCGGCGCTGCTGCTGAACGTGGGCCTGAACCGCACCGCTTCCATGCAGCAGCCGGCCACGCCGGTGACCAACGCTGCGGTGCCGCCGGTGGCGGGCGCCAACAACGAGGATTTCACCTCGATGTTCGTCGGCGCGACGTACCATCAGGATGACTGGTCCTGGACCAGCCGCGTTGAATCGCTGCATTCCGCCAGCCAGGACCGCAAGGGATTGTTCGGCGGCTTCTACCGCGACCTGTCCGACGGCGATGCGTTTTCCGCCAGCCTGCAAGCGTTCAGCAGCCGTTTCCAGCCGGGCGGCGATGCCAGCAACGTGACCGGCCGCATCGGCTTCGCGCACCGGCCGGACAACTCCGACTGGAGCCTGCTGGAACAACTGGATCTGGTGTACGGCAACCAGCAGGGCTTGGGCACATCCGGTTTCGTGCAGCAGGGCGCGACCGGCGTGGTTTCGAGCCAGCAGAGCCCGGATCAGCTCGCCGCCGCGCAGGGCACGGCCGGCACCTTCGGCATCAACCAGCGCACCTGGAAACTGGTCAACAACCTGCAAGCCAACTACCAGCCCGGCACGCGTTCGCAGTGGAGCATCTACTACGGTTCCAAGTACGCGCGTTATGCTTTCGACAGTGGCACGTACACCGGCTACACGGACCTCATCGGCAGCGAATACCGTTACGACCTGTCACCGAAATGGGACATTGGCGCGATCGGCAGCCGCCTGCACACCTGGCGCTCGGGTGTGGTGGATTACAGCTACGGCATCGAGACCGGCTGGGACATCCACAAGAACATGTGGCTGAGCGTGGGTTACAACTTCAAGGGCTTCTACGATCAGGACTTCACCGCCGCGCACTACACCGCGCAGGGCGTGTTCGTGCGCTTCCGCTTCAAGTTCGATCAGGACACGGTTCGGGAAATGGCGGAAGGGAATTTCTTCTGAAGCAGCAGCCCATAAAGATGTTGGGCTTCCTTCGTCAGCCCAACCTACAAGCAGATTTCATTTGTGCGGCAAGCGCTTCCGGGTATTCCGCGCTGACAATGCGATTTCGAGGGCCGTTTCCAGTCGCACCACCCGTTCTGTCAGATTTTCGATACGGTGTTGCTGCTCCAGTACGGCCGCGGCCAGACGCTCGACTTTGTCATCCAGCCGGATGACTTTGGCGATACCGTCCAGCATTTTGTCCATGACACTCATGTGCGGGATTTCCTGCTGGCGTCGAGTGTGGCCAATCGCCGGTTTGAAGCGGCGATTGCGTTCATCGTTTTGTCCACGGACGTGGCGGCCTGTTCAGTGGCCTGGTTCATTTGTTCAATCAATTTCTCGAACAAGGCTTCATCCTGCTCCGGACGATAGGCTTGGGCAGCGCGGCGCATGAAGGCGCCCATGGACAACCCGGCTTCCGCCGCGCGCTGCGCGATGAGTGCTTTTTCCCGGGCGGGGACGAGGACAGGAATGCGTTCAGTGGCAGGCATAAGGCACCTATGTGCATGTGCAGGACAGGCACATTATACCTGATGAAACCTGCTCTGAATCCAGGCCGGGTCGAGTCCTGATCGGACTCCGGCCTGTAACTGTCACCGGGCGCAACCGAAAAACCGCTCCATGGAGTATTGACATATCGGAAAAAGCCGATATACTAAACAACATGGAACAGGTGGAAGTCTTCAAGGCGCTGGCCAACGAATCCCGGCTCAAGATCCTCCAGTGGATGCGCGAGCCGGACAAGCACTTTGGCGATTGCCCCACGGGCGGGGCGCGCGGCCGCCGGGTCTGCGTCGGCGAGATCCAGTCCAAGCTGGGCTTGTCCCAGTCCACGGCGTCCCAATATCTGGCGATACTGGAGCAGGCCGGGCTGGTCAGGGCGCGACGCGAGGGCCAGTGGACGTTCTACGAGCGCAACGAGGACGCGATCCAGGCCGTGAGCCAGTATGTGAAGCAGGCACTGTGAGTTGAATGCGGTGGGTCCCGAGCAGGGACTTTTTTCGGATTGTGTATATCGGGATATATAAATATGCAAAAACATCTGAATTCAAACAGGAGCATGGACATGACAACGCAAGCCTTGTTGAGCCCGGTGAAGCTCGGGCCTTACACGCTGCCGAACCGGGTGGCGATGGCGCCCATGACGCGCGACCGCGCCGACAATCCCGAACTCGCGCCGACCGCGCTGCACGTGGAGTACTACGCGCAGCGAGCTGCGGCCGGACTCATCGTCACCGAAGGCAGCCAGATTTCGCCGCAGGGCATCGGCTATCTGCACACGCCCGGCATCCATACCGATGCCCAGGTCGCCGGCTGGAAAAAGGTCACGGATGCCGTGCATGCGAAAGGCGGGCGCATCTTCAGCCAGTTGTGGCACGTGGGCGCGATTTCGCACCCGGATTTTCACGCCGGGACGCTGCCGGTTTCCGCTTCGGCATTCAACCCGAAGGCCAGGCTCTATACGCCGAACGGCATGCAGGAAACCGTTGCCGCGCGTGTGCTGACAGCGGCGGAAGTAAAAGCGGTTGTCCGGGATTTTGTGCAGGCTGCCAGGCAGG
>DASSRV010000184.1:0-2136 GCA_035701605.1 Gammaproteobacteria bacterium | reverse complement strand
ACGCCTCGGCGGCAAGGTCCCGCGCGGCGTGCTCCTGGTCGGACCGCCCGGCACGGGCAAGACGCTGCTCGCTCGCGCCGTAGCCGGTGAGGCCGGCGTGCCGTTCTTCTCCATCAACGGCTCGGAGTTTATTCAGATGTTTGTCGGCGTGGGCGCCAGCCGCGTGCGCGACATGTTTGAGCAGGCGCGTCGCAATACGCCGTGTTTGATTTTCATTGATGAAATTGACGCCGTCGGCCGCAGTCGCGGACACGGCCTTGGCGGCGGCAACGATGAGCGCGAACAGACGCTCAACCAGCTTCTCGTCGAGATGGACGGTTTCGAAGCCAACGAATCGGTGATCATCATCGCCGCCACCAACCGCCCCGACGTGCTGGACCCGGCGTTGCTGCGTCCGGGCCGTTTCGATCGCCAGGTGGTGGTGCCGCTGCCGGACGTGCGCGGCCGCGAGCAGATCATCAAGGTGCACATGCGCAAGGTGCCGGTGGCCGATGACGTGAAACCCTCGATCATCGCGCGCGGTACGCCCGGGTTCTCGGGCGCCGATCTCGCCAACCTCGTCAACGAAGCGGCGTTGTTCGCGGCGCGCGCCAACAAGCGCACCGTCAGCATGCTCGAATTCGAACACGCCAAGGACAAGATCATGATGGGCGCGGAGCGTCGCTCCATGGTGATGAGCGAGGACGAGAAGAAACTCACCGCGTATCACGAATCCGGTCACGCCATCGTGGGCCGTCTGGTGCCGGATCACGACCCGGTGTACAAGGTCAGCATCATTCCGCGCGGCCGTGCACTCGGCGTCACCATGTTCCTGCCGGAAGACGACCGCTACAGTTACAGCAAGCGGCGCCTGGAAAGCCAGTTGTCGAGCCTGTTCGGCGGACGCATCGCGGAAGAATTGATTTTTGGCGCCGAATGCGTGACCACAGGGGCCTCCAACGACATCGAGCGCGCTACCCAGATTGCGCGCAACATGGTCACCAAGTGGGGCCTGTCCGAGAAACTCGGTCCATTGTCCTATGACGAGGACGAAGGCGAAGTGTTCCTGGGTCATTCGGTGACGCGACACAAGCAGGTGTCCGGCGATACCCAGCGCATCATTGACGAGGAAGTGCGCGCCACGATTGACCGCAACTACACGCGTGCACGCGGCCTGTTGCAGGAGCACATGCAGAAACTGCACGTCATGGCGGACGCCCTGATGAAGTACGAAACCATTGATGCCGACCAGATTGACGCGATCATGGCCGGTCACGAGCCCGAGCCGCCCAAGGGCTGGGACGACGATGGTTCCGGCGGCAAGCCGCTGCCGGCACGCGGCGCGGCAGGCGCCGGCGCGAGCGATGCCAAGATCGGCGGACCCGCCAGCCAGCACTGAGGCGGGGCATTGCGGAGAAGCCGGCGCCTGCGCCGGCTTTTTCATGTCTGACGGGGAGGCGAACGGTGCAACTGCGGTTTGAAGATCGGACTCTCGATCTGTCGCAACCCCGGGTCATGGGGATACTCAATCGAACGCCGGATTCGTTTTCGGACGGCGGCGCATTCACCGACCTTGATGCGGCGCTGCGTCACGCGCACGCCATGGTCGCCGAGGGCGCCGAGCTGCTCGACATCGGTGGCGAATCCACGCGTCCCGGCGCGGAAGCGGTCGGTGTACAGCAGGAGCTGGATCGCGTCCTGCCGCTGATCGAACGCCTGGCGCGGGAAGTCCCGGTGCCGCTGTCGGTGGATACATCCAAGCCGGAAGTGATGCGCGCAGCCGTGGCCGCCGGTGCGGCAATGATCAACGACGTGTACGCGCTGCGCCGGCCCGGCGCACTCGAGGCGGCCCGCGAATGTGGCGTGCCGGTGTGCCTGATGCACATGCAGGGCGAACCGCGCAGCATGCAGCACGAGCCGCACTATCGGGATGTCGTGGCGGAAATCGGGGCATTCCTGGCCGCGCGCGTGGCCGCCTGCGTGACCGCGGGCCTGCCGAAGGCAAGCCTGCTGATTGATCCGGGTTTCGGGTTCGGCAAGAATTTGCAGCATAATCTCACGCTGTTGCGGCAGTTGCCCGCGCTCGCGGCGCTCGGGCAACCGCTGATGGTCGGCCTGTCGCGGAAATCCATGCTCGGCACGCTGCTGGGCGGGGTC
>DASSRV010000183.1:0-15118 GCA_035701605.1 Gammaproteobacteria bacterium | reverse complement strand
CACCGTGCGCCGCCAGCGCCTGGTTGATCTGCGCCAGGATGCCGGGCAGGTTTTCGTGCACGTGGATCAGCCGGTGCGCCTCGGTCTGCGGCGGCAGACGCAGGGCCGGGAAGTTCACGCTGCCTTCCGTGTTGCCGCTGTTCACGTAATCAATGATGCGTTTGCTGACGTGACGGCCGATATCCTGCTGCGCTTCCAGTGTGCTGCCGCCGACGTGCGGCGTGAGCAGGGCATTGGGCAATTCGCGCAGCGGATGCACGAACGCGTCGCCGTTGGCCTGCGGTTCCTCCGGGAACACGTCCAGCGCCGCCCCGCGCAAGCGACCCGATGCCAGCTCGGTGCGCAGTGCTTCGAGGTCCACCACGTGGCCACGGCTCAGGTTCAGGAACACGGCGCCGGATTTCATCTGCGCCAGTTGTGTCGCTCCGATCAGGCCGTTGTTCTCGCGCCGTCCGTCCACGTGCACGCTCACCGCATCGGACGTTTGCAGGAGTTCCGTGAGCGTCGTGCACCGTACCGCATTGCCGAGCGCGAGCCTTTCCGCCACGTCGTAGTAGCACACTTCCATGCCGAGCGCTTCCGCGAGTACCGAAAGCTGCATACCGATGTTGCCGTAACCGACGATGCCGAGCCGCTTGCCGCGCACCTCGTGCGCGCCGTGGGCGGATTTGTCCCACACGCCGCGATCCATGAGCCGGATTTTCTCCGGCATGCCGCGCAGCAGCAGGATGATTTCCGCGAGCGCCAGTTCCACCACCGAGCGGGTGTTGCTGAACGGCGCATTGAATGCCGCGACGCCGCGTCGCGCGCAGGCTTCCAGCGCGATCTGGTTGGTGCCGATGCAGAACGCGCCGACCGCGAGCAATCGCCGTGCACCGGCGAGCGCCTGCTCCGTGAGCCGGGTCTTGGAGCGCAACCCGAGAATGGAAACCTCCGCCAGGCGTTCTGCCAGTGCCGCTTCATCCAGGCTGCCGCTCACGGTTTCCACGGCATAGCCTTCCTGCTCGAAGGCGGCCACGGCGTCGGCGTGGATGTTCTCCAGCAGCAGCACCTTGAGCCGGTTCTTGGGGTAGGACACGGCCGCGCGCAGGCCGAGGTCGTACAGGACTTCGTCCAGCGACGGGGCTTCGCGATCCGCCACCGCGACCACGGGTTCGCGGCGGACATTTTCAGTAAAGGCGTAAAAGTGCGTGGCGAGCCCGGCCTTGCGCACGGCGTAATCGCTCATGCCGTCGCCGACCATGCAGACCTCGCCTGTGAGCCCGAGCGCGCGTACCACGGCGAGCTTGCCGTCATCCTGCGCCAGCGGATTGCCTTCATCCACGCCGGTGCAGCGGTCGGCGGCATCGAAATGCAGTTGGTTGCCGAAGACGTGCCGTGCAGGGATGCCGAAGTCCTCGGCGACGGGCAGAATCACGTCGCGCAGCCCGCTGGACACGACGTAGATGTGCGCGGCATGGGCGATGAAAAATGCCCGGTTATTCAGGAATGACGGCGTGACATTGCCGCGTACCTGCGCGATCAGGGCGTCGAGGTGGACGCGCCGCGCGGGAATCAGGGCCAGCCGGGCGCGCAGCGATTCGGCATAGGCCATGCGGCCTTCCATGGCGGCGCGTGTCAGCTCCGCGATGCGTGCGAGGGTGGCCTCGCGTTCCGGTGCACCGGTCAGCACCAGCGCGGCAAGCTGCTCCAGCATCTCGCCGCGCGCGAACGTGCTGTCGAAATCGAAGATGAACTGGATTTCGCGCGGCATGACGGTATCACGATGGAGAAGGCCCCATTTATACCGGGCGTCTCTGCAAAAGGGAATACTCGGGCCGCGGATGCGGCGTGATGCGTTATCCGTTTACGCCGTCAATAGAATCCCCACACCAGTTTTGCCACGACGGTGTCGCCGGTGATGACCTGCTGGCCCTGCAACAGGTTCGGGTTGAGCGTCAGGCCGTGACTCCACACCAGGTAGAACACGCGATCCGGCTGGATGTTCCATTGCAGGATGGCGTTCTCCGAGGTGTTGTGGCTGAGGTTGTTGTACTGGGTCAGGGTCGAAAGCGTCAGGTCCGGCGTGAAGGAGTAGCCGAGACTCATCTGGGAGAAGCGCAGGATGCCGTTGCCGCCGGGCGTATAGAACCAGATCGCGCCGCTCGCCAGGCTGGACGTGAAATGTCCGCCCGGCGCCGACCAGGCAACCTGCGGTACGGCATCGTGGTAGTGCCCGTTGTAGAGGTTGCCGAATTCACCGGACATGCTGAACACGAACGGACTGGATTCCGGTGACGAGAGTTCGAGGTGGTTGGTGGTGAAATGGTAGGCGCCGGCCGGGAAGGTGACCCCCGGCATCACGCTGTAATCGGATGCCAGTACTTCGTAATTCAGCCCGGTATTGGCACTGAAATTCCAGCCTCCCTGGGTAATGACGTGAATGGGCATGAATACGAAGTCATTGCTCTGTACCCGGTTCTCCAGATCCGTGACGTAGGACCAGTTGACGTCGAACATGAACTGCCGCACCCAGGAGAACCCGATGTCGGCACCGGGACGGGGCCTCCAGGAGAGTTCGGCATAGCCCTGCTTGGTGCCGGGGCGCTGGATGAACCCCAGTCCCGGATTGAGTGCATTACCGTAAAAATTGTAGTTGAGGTCCGCGTACCACAGATCGTTCGGGTACTCGACGTCGAATCCGTAGCCATTGGGCGTGCCGCCAGACAGAGTATCGTCCCAGGAGCGCGCGACCCAGCCGGAGATGTTCAGGTTCTTGTTGCCGTTGAACGTGGAAGTGCTCCAGGTGCTGTCAAAGCTGGTCAGCGTATTGTCGGATGCCCCGAGCGGGTCGCCGTGGGTGACCAGTGCGCCCATGCGCCACTGGCCGTTGAGGTTGTAGGAAGCGCGTCCCGCGAACAGGTTGGTGGCGTCGGACACGCCGGTACCCGCCATCTGCGCATCCAGCACGCCGAGCGTCCAGCCGCCGGCGTGGCCCAGCAGCTTCACGCCTTCATCCAGTGGCACCGTTGCGCCATTGATGAGGCCGATGCTGCGCGAGTAGAATGGAATGAAGTTCTGCCCCAGGTTGTGGCTGAAGGCAAAGATGTTGGCGCCTTCCAGGAAGAACGCGCGGGTTTCCGGAATGGTGCGCGCATACGGCGAGGCGCTGATCTGCTGTGAATTGGCCTGTGCCTCGGAAAAATCCGTGTGGTAGGTGAAACGACCGGCCAGTTCCGGCGTGAAATTGTATTTGAGATCGAAGCCGGTCCAGCTTGCGGTGCCGTGTTTGGTGCTGTCGTAATCGGTGACCGCGTAGGGATCGAATTCCAGCCCCGAACCCTGGCTCAGGCCCTGGATACCGCTCAGCGAACCTTCCCATTGCAAGTTGGTGGGCGAGGCATCGAGGCTGATGCCCGACCAGGCGAGCGTCAATTGCTCGCGCGGCACGTAGCGGCCCAGGTTGAGGCCCCACACCGCGCTGTGGTTGTTGAATTGCAGGCTCTGGGTGTCAATGCGGATTTCCGCCACCCAGCCGTTCGCGCTGCGTGTGACCGTCGCTTCCCAATAGCCGTTCCAACTGAAATCCACGTCATCATCACCGGGCGAGATCAGGCCGTCGGCGAGGGCGCCTCCGGCGTTGACCTGGAATACGTAGGCCAGTTTCTTCTGGCCGAAAGTGTCGAGCACGATCATGACGTTGTCGTCGTCGTCCTGCTCTGCGTCACGTTGCAGGGTATGGATTGCCACGTCGTCGGGATGCGGATCGGTACAGGTGATGCCGAAGTAGAGGTGGCGTATCCCGCGCAGAATACGCACCGTGGTGAGGTACGGCGTGGCCGCGCCGGGATGGGGATTCTGTTGTGTGAGTGTCAGAACCGGTGCATTTTGCCAGTCGGGTTCATCCAGCTTTCCGTCCAGTGACAGCACCCCGTTCCTGACACCGGCGGTGACCCGTGGGGTTACTCCGGTGTTTGCGGCGCGGACGTTGCCGGCGCACGTGAGCAGCGCCAAGAACGCGGGCAAAAGGGGTTTGCAGAGCGAATCCATGCGGGGTTCCTGGTGGAACGGGAAATCGGATTGGACGGTTGTCGCGGCAGCCGGGGCAGGTTGCCGGCCGGCGGTGGACTCCCGATGTGAACTCAGTGTTTCAGCGTGACGTCACCGCTGCCGGTGTGGATGCGTCCGGTCGCGCGCGCCGCGCCGATATCGCCCGTGAAACTGTCATCGCTGCTGGTGGCGTTGTTGACGCCGGGCCAGTGCACGCTGATGTCGCCGCTGCCGGTACCGATGTCGAGGTGTACCGCGGGCGGCTGGTCGGTGATGAGCGTGATATCGCCGGAGCCGGCGTGCAGATCAAAGCCGTTCATGCCGGACAGGTTGCCGGACAGCGTGATGTCGCCGGAGCCGGTGTGCAGCGTGGCCGGACCCTGCGAGGTGATATTGCGGAGATAGAGATCGCCGGAGCCGGCGCGCATGTCGAGTGCGCCCGTAACCGTATCCAGCGTGACATCACCGGAGCCGGTCCGGGCTTTCAGTGTGTCGCCACTCAATTTGCCGCCGAAGATGTCGCCGGAGCCGGTGTGTAGGTTGAGATTGCCCTTGACGCGCATGACCTTGACGTCGCCCGAGCCGGTGCCGATGCTGAGCGCGCCGCTCTGGTCCGCAACGCCGACGTCGCCGCTGCCGGTATCCACGTCCAGCGTGCCGCTGGTGTCGTTGATTTGCACGTCGCCGCTGTCGGCATGCAGCGTGACATCGCTGTGGGTGCCCTTGAGCTTGATGAAACCAATGTGATTGGTGACATCGGCATTGATGCCGGCCGGGACCTTGACGTCCACATCCACGTACAGCGGCACGCCCTGGTGGCCGCCCTGGTACACGCGTACACGCTCGCCCTGGTAGTCGAGCGAGGAATTGCCGACGCCGCACAGAAAACCGAACAGGCAGTGCTCCACGTCATCCCCCGCTTTCCGCGGTGGGTTGTACGCGTAACGATCATACTGGTCCACCGGGTAATCCACGTGTACCTTCAGTTGCTTGCCGCTTTGGTCCACCGAGAGCCGGATGAGTTTGGCGAGCGCGTCCGCCTCGGCCTGATCCTCGCCGCCCGCGACCACAGTGGCGGTAATCTCCACCTGCGGGCCGCTGCCCTGGGTCACAGTCATCTGACCGACCAGGTTTTCGACCACGACGCTCCCGCCGTTTGGCAGGGTGGCGTTGCGGGTCAGGGTCTGATGTGCGGTGTCAGCCTGGGCGGGGGTTGCCAGGAGGCAGCCCAGCGTGGCGAGGGCCAGAAACAGGACGGGGCGGAAACGGGCGGGCGTATTCATGGGCTGGGCTCCTGATGCAGGCGGGCTATCTGTGTTGGTGTATTATCACACTATAACACGAATTTCAGCTTTTTCAAGCTCGCCCCTCAACTTTCCTCCATGATCATGCTCAAACAGGCATTCCAAAGAGGTAAAGACCATGAAACACAAAGCCGGGTTCCTTTTGTTGTGCTTTGTCCCGGGGCTCGCGCTCGCCGCCCCCGAAACCGTGCCGCCCCAGCAGCACCCGGTGCTGCGGGACATCGTTAATGCGGTCAGAGCGGAGCGGCTGCGCGCCACGGACGAGCGGCTGGTCGCCTTCGGTACGCGCCAGACCCTGTCCGATACCGGCTCGGACACGCGCGGCATCGGCGCGGCACGGCGCTGGGTGAAGGCGCAGTTTGAGCAGATATCGAAAGACTGTGGGGGCTGTCTCGAAATCATCACGCCCGCCCGCACCTTCACCGGCCCGCGTACGCCGAAAAGCGGCGTCGAGGTCATGGACATCGTGGCCATCCAGAAAGGTACGAGTGATCCGAACCGGCATCTGGTGATGACGGCGCATCTCGACACGCGCGTCAACGATGTCATGAACATCACCGCCAATGCTCCCGGCGCGAACGACGACGGCTCCGGCATCAGCGCACTGATCGAGACCGCGCGCGTGCTGTCGAAGTACAAGTTCGCCGCCAGCATCGTGTATTCCGCCGATTCCGGCGAAGAGCAGGGACTTTATGGCGGTCAGATCATCAGCGACTACGCACGCGATCATCACTGGGTCGTGGAAGCCAATCTCAACAACGACATGATCGGCAATACCCACGGCTCGGACGGAGTCCATGACAACACCACGGCGCGCATTTTTTCCGAAGCCGTGAAGCAGAACCTGACGGAGAAGGAGCTGCACACCCTGCGCTACACCGGCGGTTTCGTGGATTCACCCTCGCGGGAAGTCGCGCGTTACATCACGCAACTGGCCGGCGAATACATCCCGAACTTCCACTTCATGCTCATGTACCGGCAGGACCGCTATCACCGCGGCGGCGATCACATCATGTTCAATCGCAACGGTTTCCCGGCGGTGCGTATCAACGAGGCACATGAAAACTGGCTGCACCAGCACCAGGACGTGCGCGTGGAAAACGGCGTGCAGTACGGCGATCTGGTGCAATACGTGGATTTCCCCTATCTCGCCAAGATGACCGCCGCCAACGCCATCGCGCTCGCGGCGATGGCCTGGGCGCCGGCTCCGCCGGCCGGCGTGGACATCAAGGGCGATCTGTCGCCGGATACCACGGTGAGCTGGACGGCGCTGCTGACCGCGAGCAACCCGCAGCTCGCGGGTTACCGGATCTACTGGCGGCGCACGGACGCCGCCCTGTGGGACCCCGCGCAATCCATGTATGTTGGCACCGTCACGCAGCACACGCTCGACAACATCGTGATTGACAACTGGTATTTCGGGGTCGCCAGCGTGTCGAGGGACGGCTTCGAATCGCCGGTGGTGTTCCCCGGCGCGGGCGGGGCATTCTGACCAATCACGGCCCGGTGTGTTTCCGACGAAAACCCCCGCCGGATGGCGGGGGTTTCTGCTTCAGGATACCGCCCGGACTCAGTGTGCCGGGTCTGCGGCCGGCGGATTGACGTAGGTATTGAACAGCCGCCAGATGCGACGGTATTCATCCAGCCAGGAATACGGCGCCTTGAAGTCGTGGTGCTCGGCGGGATAGAACATCACGTCGAAGTTGGCTTTGCGCAGTTCCTGGAGCTTCTGCACCATGTGCACGGTGTCAATGAAGAACACGTTGTCGTCCTGCATGCCCTGCAGGATCAACAGGTGATTCTTCAGTTGCCCGGCGTAATTGATCGGTGAGCTGTCGTAATAGGCTTCCGGATCAATATTGGGCCGGTTCAGGATGTTGGAGGTGTAGCCATCGTTGTAATCTGCCCAGTCGCCGACCGGGCGCAGCGCGGCGCCGGCCTGGAACAGCTCGGGACGGCGGAACATCATCATGTAGGTCATAAAGCCGCCGTAAGAGCCGCCGTATTCGCCCAGTCGTTTCGGATCCACGTGGTAATTCCGCTCCAGCCAGTGCACGCCGTCCTCGATGTCCTCGACTTCGGGATGGCCCATCTGCCGGTAGATCGCGGTGCGCCAGTCGCGGCCGTAGCCGGCCGAACCGCGGTAATCCATGTCCAGCACCACGTAGCCGTGCTGATTCAGGAAGGTATGGAACATCAATTCATGGAAATAGTAGGACCAGCCGCTGTGCGCGTCCTGCAGATAGCCCGCGCCGTGGATGAAGACCACAGCCGGCCAGGTTTTGCCGGCCGTGTAATCCTTCGGCAGGTACAGGCGTGCGTAAATCGGTGCCTTGACGTGCGTGGACGGCACTTTGACGATTTCGGGCACGCTCCAGTCAATCGCGGTGAAAGCCGCGGATACGCCGTGCGTGAGTTGCCGGGCGGTGCCGCCCGGTTCGGCGCTGGTGACGAACACTTCCGGCGGACGCACCGTGCTCGAGTGATAGAACAGGAGCTGCTTGCCGTCCGGTGACAGGGCGTAATCGTTTCCGAAACTCTCGATGTCCGCCGGCTGCGGACCGTTCACGCCACCCACCTGCGTGATTTGCTGCATAGCACCGTCCGCAGTGCTGACACGGTAGATCTCGTAGGTGCCGGGCGCGGACTTGTTGGCGACCACGTACAGGTACTTGTCGTCGCGCGTCAGGGTAGGCGCGGAAATCTCGAATTCTCCGTGAGTGAGTTGACGCGGTTTCCTGCGATCGAGCGACTTGAGGTAGAGATGGGAATAACCGCTGGCTTCGGACAGGTACCACAGGGTCTTGCCGTCGTGCAGCCAGCCGAAATCGTTGAACGTCCAGTTGATCCAGGCGGGGTCGGTGAGGCGGTCCTGAGTCACCAGCTTGTGACTGGCGAAATCCAGGCTCGCGAGCCAGCGGTCCTTGTTGTCGTTGGCACGGAATTGCAGCGCAAGCTGTTCGCCGTTGTCGCTCCAGGCGAGCCCCATCACCGACACGCTGCGTACGTCCGGTGCCTTGACCGAGGCTTCCGCGGTGGCCTTGTCAATGCCGTGCTTCACATCCCATTCCACGGCCGATTTGCGCAACGTGGCAAGCGGGTCGTCCTTGATGCCGGGCAACTCTTTGAGGTCGAGCGGGAACGAAGTGTGGGTCTTGAGATCCAGCACCGTCACCGACTGCGCCGGTGGCGGGTTGAGGCCCACATAGGTATGGCGCTTGAGCAGTTCCGCATACCCGGAACGGGTGATGTAATTCGGCATCATGCCGGGCGCGCCGTCGTTGTGACTTTTCGGCTCGGTGATCAGCACCATCCAGCGTCCGTCCGGCGACAGCGAGCTGAAATCGAGCTTGTCGCGGTCACCGAGATACCAGGGCGCCGACACGCGCGTGGCATCGGCCTGGTTCAGGTCCGCCTGCCGCACGCGCTCGGCTTCGGTGTTGGCCTGTTGCTCGCTCAGAAAATCGAACAGGCGTGTCTGTTCAGCTTGCAGGTAATTCTGCGGGCCGGGCTGTTTGCCGGGATCGTCGCTGAAACGCAGGTCGGCCGCGATCGAGATCAGCCCGCTGTTGAGCGCATAAAGATAGATGGCATCACCCTCGTGCCATTGCACGCGTGCGCCATCCGCCATGAATTCGGCGCCACGCTTGGGGTTGGTGTCGCGCGTCAACTGGCGCAGGCTGCCGGTGAGCAGGTTGCGCACGAACACGTTGTTGTGACGGATGAAGACGCGATAGGTGTGGGCGGGGTTGTCATCGCCGATCGCCACCGGAATGTTGGCGCGTTCGCTGTCGGCAACCTTGCGCACCGCGCCGGATTCCGGATTCACGGCATACAGGTCGGTGAGCGGGCTGCCATCGCGCTTCTGGCGGTAATAGATGGCCTTGCCGTCATAGCTCCAGTAGGCGCCGGCCGGCACATGGCCGATCCAGTCGGTGTTGGCCATGATCTGTTCGAGGGTGACGTCATGGCTGGTCGCCGGTGCGGCAAACGCGGCCGGCATGGCCAGCAGACAACCAAGCAAAAGACAGGTAAGGCGCTGAATCATGGCAACTCCTTCAGGGACGGAGGCAGGCAAGAATCGGTTACAGGGACGCCAGGGCCTGATCCAGATCGGCGATCAGGTCGTCGGGGTGTTCCAGCCCCACCGAGACACGCACCAGATTGCGCGGTGTCAGCGTGTCCGGGCCTTCCATGGAGGCGCGGTGTTCAAGCAGGCTTTCCACACCACCCAGACTGGTGGCACGGCTGAAAAGTTTCACGTTTGCGGCCAATTTCATCGCGGCGGCTTCACCGCCGGCAAGCGTGAAGGATAGCATGGCGCCGAAGCCGCGCATCTGACGCGCGGCCAGCGCGTGGCCGGGGTGGGTGGCGAGCGCAGGATGGAACACCCGCTCCACGGCGGGGAGGCCAACGAGATGCTCCGCAATCCGGTGTGCGGTCCCGGATTGCGCACGGATACGCAAGGCCAACGTCGCCGCACCGCGCAACAGCAGCCAGCAATCGAATGGCGAGGGCACCGCGCCGGCTTCCGATTGCAAGAGCCGCAGGCGTTCGTTCAGCGGATGGCGGGTGCGCGCCACCAGCGCGCCGCCCGAGACATCGCTGTGACCGCCCAGATATTTGGTGGCGCTGTGCATGACAAAATCGAAATCGTAATCGAAAGGCGATTGCAGCACGGGCGTGGCGAAGGTGTTGTCGCACACCGTGACGATGCCGGTACCGCGCGCCAGTTCCGCGACCGCGGCGAGATCGGTGATTTTCAGCAGCGGATTGGAAGGCGTTTCCACCCAGATCAACCGGGTCGCGGGCGTGAGTGCGGCACGCAGCGCGGCAGGATCGGTGGTGTCGGTGAAACTCACCTGCAATTTCCAGGGCTGCAAGACTTCACGCAACAGACGCTGTATGCCGTGATAGGCATCGCGGCTGCACACCACGTGGTCGCCGGGCGCGAGTGCCTGGAACAGCGTCATGGCGGCGGCCACCCCGGAGGAAAACGCGAAGGCCTCGTGGCCGTGTTCCAGCGCCGCGAGACAGGCTTCCAGTTGCGTGCGATTGGGATTGGCGGCGCGCGCGTAACTGAAACCCAGCGGGTAAGCGCCGTCCGCCGCGCGCTCGAACGTGGTGGACAGGTGGATGGGCGGGCTGATCGCGCCGGTGGCGGCATCCGGCGCATGGCCGGCGTGCACGCCCAGGGTTTCGATGTGCAGGGACATAGAGCGTTTCATGTCGGATCTCCGGAGCGCGAATCGCTAGGATGCCACGAAACAGACCGGGTTTCCCCGCACGAAGCCCGCGGCGAACGCTGCTAGACTGTCCCAGGTTCTTCGGGAGACAGTCATGCTGGCACACATCAATTATCTCGCGGTGGTGGTGGCAGGCGGCGTCGGTTTCATGGTCGGCGCGGTGTGGTATTTGCCGTTCACGTTCGGTCCCTTGTGGCTCAAGGCAAACCCGCATGTGCTGGCGGAATTGGAAGCGGGCGGACGTCTGCCACGTTACCTCGTGGCATTTCTGTGCAGCGTGGTGCAGGCCTGGGTGCTGGCCCTGGCATTGGGGTTCAGCCGGCCGGATGCCGGACTCGGTACTGCCTTACTGGTCGGAGTGTTGTTGTGGCTGGGATTCACCGCCGCACCTTCGTTGGTGGACACATTGATCTCGCGCCGGCGTGCGGCCGGTTGGCTGCTGGACACCGGCCACCGTCTGCTCGCGACCCTGGTGATGGCGTTCCTGCTGGCGGCCTGGCCTTGAGCCTGCCGCTCAGGCAAACGGCAGCACCACCACCTTGTTGCGGCCCTGATTCTTGGCCTCGTACACGGCGCGATCGGCAACCTTGAACATGTCCTCGAATTGCACGGCCTGCCCGGATGGACGCGCGGTGATGCCGATGCTGGCGGTGATGGCAATGCCTTCCGGTTTCAGGATGGCGATGCCCTTGCGGATGGCTTCGGCGCGGCGCAGGGCCTCGTTCGCGTCGCAGTGATTCAGGATCAGCACGAATTCCTCGCCACCGAGGCGCGCGGCGAGATCGCCTTCGCGCGTGATGCGCTTCATCATCTCGCCCATCGCGGCCAGCACGTTGTCACCGGTCATGTGGCCGTGGCTGTCGTTGATCTGCTTGAAATAGTCCAGGTCAATCACCAGCAGGCTGAGTGCCGCGTCCAGTTCGTTGGCTTCCTTGAAATAGCGCGGCGCGAACTCCTTGAGTGAGTTGCGGTTGTAAAGCCCGGTGAGCTGATCGCGCATGGCGAGGTTGTAGAGCTGACGCGACTGCGATTCGACCTGATCGAACAGTTGTTTGCTCAGGATCAGATTGCGCACTCGCGCACGCACTTCTTCCTCGATGGGCGGCTTGGTGACGTAGTCGTTGACGCCGAGCTTGAACAGCTCGATGCGGCGGCTCGGCTCATCCATACCGGACAGCGCCAGGATCGGCACGCGACGCTTGTCGGACACGTAGTTGCGCACCCGCTGCACCAGACCCACGCCGCTGATGCTGCCTTCGAGCAGGATGTCGCTGATGATGAGGTCGTAACTGTGCTGCTCGAAAGCCGCGAGTGCATCGTCGGCATTGCGGAAATGGTCCACGCTCAGCGCCATTTCATGCAGCATCTTGATCATGACGTGTGCGGCGACGTTGCTGTCCTCGATGTACAGCACGCGACCGCTGATTTGCTGGTGTTCTTCGGTGAAGAACCGGCTCAGACGCGCCGTCAGTTCCTTGGCATCGGCCTTTTCCTGGATTTCGGTGACACCGGCCTCGAACGCCTGCTGGCGCAGGCTGCCGTCGTCGGTGGAGCTGACCAGGATGAACGGAATGTCCCGCAATTTCGGTTGTGCACGCACTTGCCGGCACAACTCGATGCCGTTCTGGCCGGGCAGGGACAGTGCCGCACACACCAGATCCATCGGCTGCTGATGCAGCACCTCCAGCGCCTGCTCGGCACTGACCGTGACAAACGGCTGATGCCCGAGTCCGGCCACCGCCTTTTCCAGCACGGTGCGGAATACCTTGGAATGATCCACGATCAGGATGTTCATGGGTGGCAGGTCATCCGGGCCGATGGGCGGAGCATGGTGAAATTTTACGCTTTTCCGCTGCGTCTGTGTGACATAAGGCAGCGGTGAATTTTTATTGCCGGGGCCGGTCCAAGCCTCGGGTTCACACGCGACGGACAGCGTGTTACAACGCAAGGGTTCGCCGTTCGCAGTGCAAGGGGGCGCCATGAACAAGAAGGCCGTTTACGTCATTTTGCTGGTGTTGCTGCTGGCGGTCGCCGTCGTCGGCGTGTTCTGGCACCCGTTCTGGTGGTTGTTCGTCATCGTGGGCGCGCTGGTGCTGCTGGCAATGTATGACCTCAGCCAGACGCGCCACACCATCCTGCGCAACTACCCGATTTTCGGACACTTGCGCTATGCCTTCGAGGACATCCATACCCAGATCCGGCAGTATTTCATCGAGGGCGACATGGAAGGGCTGCCGTTCGCGCGCGAGCAGCGCGAAATGGTGTACGAACGCGCCAAGAACGAAGGCTTGGTGCATCCGTTCGGCACCATAGATAACGTGTACCGCAACGGTTATGAATGGATCAATCATTCCATCGTCGCACGCTGGCCGGCCCAGGACGAACCGCGTGTGAAAATCGGCGGCAGCCAGTGTGCAAAACCCTATCTGGCCTCGCATTTCAACGTCTCCGCCATGAGTTTCGGCTCGCTGTCCGCCCACGCGATCGAGGCGCTCAATACCGGCGCGAAACTCGGCGGTTTTGCCCAGGACACCGGCGAGGGCGGCATCAGCCGATACCACCTCAAACCCGGCGGCGATCTGATCTGGGAGCTGGGCACGGGCTATTTCGGCTGTCGCGCCAGGGACGGGAAATTCGATCCGGCGCAATACCGTGAGCGCGCCGCGCTCGACAACGTGAAAATGATCGCCATCAAATTATCGCAGGGCGCCAAACCCGGCGGCGGCGGCATCCTGCCGGCGGCCAAGCTGACGCGTGAAATTGCCGAAGCGCGCGGTGTGCCGATGGGCCACGATGTGGATTCGCCTCCGTATCACAGCGCGTTTTCCACGCCGCGCGGGATGCTGGAATGGGTGCAGCAGTTGCGCGAGCTGTCCGGCGGCAAGCCGGTGGGCTTCAAGCTGTGTCTCGGCCGGCAGGATCAGTTCATGGCCCTCGTCAAGGCCATGCTGGACACCGGGATTCTGGTGGATTTCATCACCGTGGACGGCGGCGAGGGCGGCACCGGCGCGGCGCCGCAGGAGCTGTCGGATTCCATGGGTACGCCCCTGAACGACGCGCTGATTTTCGTGCACAACGCCTTGGTGGGCGCGGACCTGCGCCGTGAAATCCGCATCATGGCCAGCGGCAAGATCATCAGCGGTTTCGATGTCGCCGCGAAGATCGCCATGGGCGCGGACCTGTGCAATTCCGCGCGCGGCATGATGTTTGCGCTCGGCTGCATCCAGGCGCGGCGCTGTCACACCAACACCTGTCCGACCGGCATTGCCACCCAGGATCCGTGGCGGGTTCAGGGCCTGGTGGTGGCCGACAAATCCCGGCGTGTCGCCAGTTACCATCACAATACCATCCGGCATTTCCTGTGGGTACTTGCCGCCGCCGGCCTGGAACAACCCTCCGACCTCAAACCGGAGCTGCTGAACCGGCGTGTATCGCTCACCGAGATCCGCAGCTATCGCGAGTTGTATCCCTATCTCGAACCCGGGGACTTGCTCAGCGGAGATGCGCCGGACAGCTATCTGCGATCATGGCGGGTTGCCGACAGCGCGCGTTTTGCCTGAGGCGGGGCTCTTTGGGCCGAGCCGGGGCATTTGAATTATTCCTGATTTTTTTGTGAATGCTGGGCACGGCCTCGGTCCGCAGACTGTCGCCGTGCATGGCGGATATTCCCTGGAAACCCGTGCCATGCGGGCATTGCGCCAGGCCCTGTGCGCAGCGCGATGAGATATGAACGGACCTGAATTCCGGCGCGACTGGCCGCTGTTGCGGCTTTGGGCCAATATACTCAATCTCGGGTGCAGGCGATGTACACGCAGTCTGGTTGAACCCTTTCATTCCCGGGAATGTCATGGACCCTATCCGAACCGGCTCCGACCACAGATACGCATTCGGCGCTTTTGTATTCAATCCCGCCAGCGGTGAATTGCGCGAGGGAGCCAAGACCACGCAGTTGCGACCCCAGGTGGCGAAACTGCTGGAACTGCTGCTTGGCAATCCGGACAACGTGGTGACCCGCGAGGAAATCCGTCACACGCTGTGGGATGAAAAAGTGGTGGTGGAATTCGAGGAGGGGATCAGCGCCTGCGTGCGGCAGTTGCGCGTGGCATTGAATGACGGCGTGGCCGGGGTGCGTTACGTACAGACCATTGCGCGCCGCGGCTACAAGTTCGTCGCACCGGTGCAGATCCTGCCGCCACACGGGCAGGTCGCCGACAGCACGACGCAACCGCGACCCACGGAACCCTTTTCACACGGCGAGCCCTCCGAGATTCGGCATGTGTCGCATGGTCGGCTCGCGCTTGCCGTGGGCCTCATCGCCATCTTGTTGGGGGCAGTGGTGGGTGGTTATTTCTACATGCTCAAATCACCCGTTCCGCCGCCGACCGCCGATGGACAGCGAGCGGTCATTGCAGTACTGCCGTTCGACAATCTTTCGCCCAATGCGCACAACGCCCTTTTGGGGGCGTCGGTCTCAAACGACCTGATTGATCTGCTCGGGCCCATCGCGCCGAAACGTCTTGGCGTGATTGCCTACACTTC
>DASSRV010000182.1:0-4625 GCA_035701605.1 Gammaproteobacteria bacterium | reverse complement strand
GACCGAAGGCTGAGTCATGGCCGCCTCGCTTGCCGAACTGCGCGATCAGCCGTTCCTGCTGCTGCAGGAACTGGAGCGACGCAGCCGCATTGCCGCTTCCGGGCGCGGCCGCGAGGCCGCGCAACAGGAAGAGTGGGTCGGCGTGGGTTTCCGCGTCGGCAACACGTTCCTGGTGTCGGCGCGCGAGGAGGTCCGCGAAGTGCTGACCTATCCCGGCGTGACCAAGTTGCCGGGCGCCAAACCCTGGCTGCTGGGTCTCGCGAACGTCCGCGGCCAGTTGCTGCCGGTGACGGATCTCGGGCTGTTCTTCGGCGGCGCGCCCGCGAACCTTGCCCGCTCCACACGCGTGGTGGTGGTGAACCATCGCGACGTGCCGGCCGGTCTTCTGGTGGACGAAGTGCGCGGCTTCCGGCGTTTCGTCGCCACCGAGCGGGCCGAGGGCCTGCCGGACGTGCAGCCGGGCATGATGCCGTATCTGTCCGGCGCCTACAGTTATGGAGGCGGTGAGGAACTCTGGGGCGTGCTGGGCCTGCATGGTCTGGTGGAGAGCGCCGTGTTCCTGCAGGCCGCGCGCTGAATGCACGGGCCGAAGAGCCGCCCGCGCCGTCACGCTGCCGAGATGGAAAACATGAACCTGGCTCAAACGCATATTTGAAGGGTGAACCAAAATGGCTGATACCCAGAAACGATCGAACAAGGCCCTGTACGTACTGCTGGTGCTGGCGGCGGCTTTCATTGGCCTCGCGATCTGGAACTTCGTGCGCGTGAGTCAGTTCTCCACCCAGGACAACGAATTCCTGTCGCTGTCCGCACAGCAGGCGGTGCTGTCGCAGAGCATCGTGCATGCCGCGGATCAGGCGCTGGCCGGCAAGAACGACGCGTTCCAGGAGTTGCTGAACGCGCGCGACCAGTACGACAAGTCCATCAATCTCATGGGCAACGGCGATTCGCAGACCCTGATGCCGGCCGCCACCGGCGAAGTGCTGTCGGAAGTGAATGTGCTGCAGAGCCAGTGGAACCAGGTGCGCACCGCGGCGCAGACCATTCTCGCGGCGCATGACACCATCCTGGTGGCGAATCAGGCCGCCGCCGGCATCCGCCAGACCATGCCGGACCTCATCAAGGGCTGGGAGAGTTTTTCCGCCGACCTGTCCAGCCGCAGCAGCGGCCGCAACGTGGTCTATGCCGCACGCCAGCCGTATTACGGCCAGATCATCCAGCGCGACGTGAACCTGCTCACCAGCGGCGGCAACGGCGACATCGGTTTCGTGGCCCAGGAATTGCCGGATACGATCCAGAACTTCACCCGCATCACGCGCGGCATGCTGGACGGCAGTCCGCAGCTCGGCATCGTGTCGGTCACTGATTCGCGCCTGCAGAAGCCGCTGCGCGACATCAACACCCAGTTCAACAAGATCAACGACAACCTCAACGCGCTGACCCCGCTGCTCGGCCTGCTGGTCAAAGTGCAGAGCGCCAACCAGACCGTCCACAGTCTCAGCGAACAGTTACTGACCACCGCGCAGGCCATCAACACCAGCTATCACCGCCAGATGGACAGCCGCCTGTTCCGGCCCATCGTCGGTTACGTGCTGGGCGCCATCGGCCTGGTGCTGCTGCTCGGCATTCTGTGGATGTACGTGCTGGGCGGTGACGCGCGCCGCGCCGCGCAGATGCAGCAGGAACAGACCGAACGCAACCAGCAGGCGATTCTGCGACTGCTGGATGAACTCGGCTCACTGGCCGACGGCGACCTCACCGTGGAGGTCACCGTGACCGAGGACATCACCGGCGCCATCGCGGATTCCATCAACTTCGCACTCGAAGCGCTGCGCGGACTGGTCGCCACCATCAACGTCACTGCGGTGCAGGTGGACGCGGCCGCCCGCCAGACCCAGGCCACCGCCACGCACCTGGCGGAAGCCTCCGAGAACCAGAGCAAGCAGATCAACACTGCGTCCACGTCAATTACCCAGATGGCGCATTCCATCGAGCAGGTGTCCGCCAACGCGGAACGCTCCGCGAAGGTGGCACAACAATCGGTGGAAATCGCGCACAAGGGCGGCGAAGCGGTGCGCCGCACCATTGACGGCATGAACAACATTCGCGAGACCATCCAGGAAACCTCCAAGCGCATCAAGCGACTGGGCGAGTCCTCGCAGGAAATCGGCGACATCGTGGAACTCATCAACGATATCGCGGAGCAGACCAACATCCTGGCCTTGAACGCGGCGATTCAGGCGTCCATGGCCGGTGAAGCGGGCCGCGGTTTCGCGGTGGTGGCGGACGAAGTGCAACGCCTCGCAGAACGCTCCGGTAACGCCACGCGCCAGATCGAAGCGCTGGTGAAAACCATTCAGACCGACACCAACGAAGCGGTGATCTCGATGGAACAGTCCACCGCCGGTGTGGTGAGCGGTGCGCAACTGGCCGAGAACGCCGGCTCCTCGCTGGACGAGATCGAAAAGGTGGCAAACCACATCGCGACGCTGATTCAGAGCATTTCCAGCGCCGCGCGTCAGCAGGCGCAGACCGCCGGCGACGTGTCGCGCACCATGAACGTGATTCGTGAAATCACCGCGCAAACTACCGAAGGCACCACCGCCACCGCGGTGTCCATCGGCAAGCTCGCGGCGCTCGCCACCGAAATGCGCAAGTCGGTGTCCGGCTTCAAGCTGCCGTCGAAGGAAAACCAGGAAACCATGATCATCAGCCCCGACGCGCAGCCCGAAACCGGATTGGCGTGACGCCCGGGATGGAGTGCGCTGAAACCCCATGAGCCAGGTCGCATCAGACTCGCTGCAGTGGATCAAGAACGAACTTGATCACACGCTGGTGCGCGCGCGCCAGGCGCTGGAAGCCCATGTCGAGCGACCGGACGACGCCGAGGCGCTGACTCAGTGCCTGGAATTGCTGCATCAGGTGCAGGGCACGCTGCGCATCGTCGAGGTGTACGGCGCGGCGATGCTGGCCGAGGAAATGGAAGCCGTGGTGCGCGGGCTGCAAGCCGGCGAGATAGAGCGTGGCGACACCGCGTTCGAAGTGCTGATGCGCGCCATGTTGCAGTTGCCGGACTACCTGGAGCGCGTGATCGGCGGGCGCCGCGACATGCCGCTGGCATTGCTGTCGCTGTTGAACGATCTGCGCGGCGTGCGCGGCCAGCCGTTGCTGTCGGAAAGCGCGCTGTTCGCCTACAACCTCGCGGGACGCACCGCGAGCGTGGTGGGGCACGCCGCCGACACCGGCAAGCCGGTGGACATCAAGAGTCTGGCCGGCAAGCTGCGGCCGAAATTCCAGAGCGCCCTGCTCGGCTGGTACAAGAGCGGCGAGGCGGCGCATCTCGCGACCCTGGCCGACACCGCGGAGAAACTCGAACAGGCCGCCACCACCCCGGCGGTGTTCGAACTGTGGTGGATCGTGGGCGGCGCGGTGGAAGGCCTGCGCGAGGGCGGCATCGAACCGGAAGTCAGCCTCAAACAGTTGCTGGGCCAGGTGGACCGCCAGATCAAGCGTCTCATGGACCAGGGCGAGGCCGATGTGGCCGAGGATCCCGCCAAGGAACTGGTCAACAACCTCCTGTACTACATCGGCCGCGCCAGCAGCAACGGCGAGCGCATCAAGGCCATCAAGGAATCCTTCAAGCTCGGCGAGCTGTTGCCCGATCAGGGCGAGGTGGAGGAAGCGCGCGCCGGCCTGTCCGGGCCGAACGTCAACCTCATGCGTACCGTGTCCGGCGCGCTCAAGGAAGACATCGCGCGCATCAAGGACACGCTCGACATCTTCGTGCGCATGGCCAAGACCGATGCCGGTGAACTGGCGCCGCTGGACGAACTGCTGAAGAAAGTCGGCGACACCCTGAGCGTGTTGAACCTCGGGAACCTGCGCGCCACGCTCGAAACCGAGCGCGCGCGACTCGGTTCGGTGGTGGAACGCAAGGGCGTGGCGCCGGATGAAAACGTGCTGATGGACATCGCGAGCGGCATCGTGAGCGTGGAGACCCAGCTCGACGAGGCCATGGTCGGACTGATCTCGCCCGAAGGCACCGACAAGGCCGGCGGCATCGAGGTCGAGCAGACCGAGATGCGCGAAGTGCAGGCCGCGGTCATCCGCGAATCCATCATCAACCTCGCGCGCGTCAAGGAAGCGATTGTCGAATTCGTCAACGATCCCTCGCATGTCGCCAGCCTGAAACCGCTGCCGCGACACATCCGCGAAATCCAGGCCAGCCTGCGCTTCCTGCGCATGGAGCGGGTGGTGGCGCTGCTGGAAAGCCTGCGCCAGTACATCCGCGTGAAATTGCTGGCGAGCCAGGGCGTGCCGGCGCAGAACGAGCTGGATCGCATGGCCGATGCCATCGTCAGCATCGAGTTCTACCTCGAAACCGTGCAACAGGGCCGCGGCAATCCGCTGTCTATGCTGGACAACGCCGAAGCCTGCGTGGCGGCGCTGGGGTTCCCGGTCGGGCAGAGCTACCCGGACACGGAGGACGACGACCTCGGCGCCGAGTCGGTCACCGGCTCCGCGACCGGCGTGGAAACCACGGTGAGCCTCCCCGGCGAAACCATCGTCGTGAGCGAGGCGCCGGCAGGCGAAGAGGAGGAATCCATCACCCTGGAAGGAGGCCC
>DASSRV010000181.1:0-4406 GCA_035701605.1 Gammaproteobacteria bacterium | reverse complement strand
GATCCGACCAAGGTCACCCGTTCGGCGCTGCAGAACGCGGCCTCGATCGCCGGCCTCATGATCACCACCGAAGCCATGATCGGCGAAGCGCCCAAGAAGGAAGAGCACAACCACGGCGGCGGTGCCGGCGGTGGCATGGGCGGCATGGGTGGCATGGGCGGCATGGATTTCTAAGACCCGGTTATCCGTCGCCGCTGCGCGGCGACGGACCAACTACGGTGTTATCCGTCGCTTCGCGACGGATCAACTCGGCTCGTTCGAGCGTCCAGAAGCCGGACGCTCAACTCGCCGGAAGTCCAAAGCCGTTCGCCCTGAGCGTAGCCGCGTAGCGGCGAAGTCGAAGGGCATTGAAAACCAAAGCCCCGCGAGCGATCGCGGGGCTTTTTTGTTGTTCCCTCTCCCTCCGGGAGAGGGTGCCGCGCAGCGGCGGGTGAGGGTACGCTCCCGCGTTGCGTCTCAAGTTGCAAACACGAAGCCCCGCGAGCGATCGCGAGGCTTTTTCTTCACCCCTTCGGAACGAAGGGGGTCGCGCCGAAGGCGCGGGGGGATGGCACTGTTTCTGCGAGGCGAATGGCCACCACATGGTCAACCACTCCATGGTGCCACGCAGCGGCGGGTGAGGGTACGCTCCCGCGTTGCGTTGTATTTTGCAAAGCCCCAGCATCGCGAACAATCGCGGCTCTTTTTCATGCCATCCTTCGGCACACACCGAATCCACATGAATCCATCGCGATGCCGAAACTTCTCCCGGTTGCCGGACAGGCGCGGCGCGCGATGAGGCGCGGGCTGGCTGTTGCAGCGATCTGCCTGCTGCCAGTGTGGCTGGCGGCGTGTCAGCCGGCGCGGCCACCCGCGCGCATCACGGTGACATCACTCGCATCGCGCGTGGACACGAACGATCCCGCACGCGCGATGTGCCAGTCGTTTGCTCCGACCCCGCACGATGTTTCCACGTTCTTTCGCACGGCCACCGAAGTCGACGGGCCGGCATTCCACGCCCGGTCGATCATCCTTCCTTGTCGTGTCGAAGGCATCTTGACGCTCGACGGAGAAGCCTGGCGCTTCAGCATCAATGCCGGCGGCGCAGGTCATCTCTACAAGGCGGATGGAACCCGCCGCCAATATCTGTGCGGGCAACGTTGCCAGAAGGCGCTGGCGCGGGTGTTTGGCGCCGATTGATCCATCCGTTCGTGAGTCATGCGAGCGACCGTGGCGCTATTGCATGGCGATCTGCCTCGCAGGCTCGTCATTCCGGGCCGGCGCAGCCGGAACCCGGAATCCAGCTTGTCATGAGTCTGCTATTTTGGGCGCTCGCCAGCACGTTTTTACTTTGATGATGCCGGCCAATGGGGGCAACCACAGCATGCACCAGATCAAGGAAAGCACCATCGAGCAGGAACTCATCGACAAGCTGGTCGAGCTGAAGTACACCTTCCGCGATGACATCCGCGATCGCAAGGGGCTGGAAGACAACTTCCGCCTGAAGTTCGAGACGCTGAACCGCATCCACCTGACCGATGCCGAATTCGCGCGCCTGTTGCAACAGCTCACCACGCCCGACGTGTTCCAGGCCGCGCAAACCCTGCGCAGCATCTCCAGCTTCGAGCGTGACGACGGCACCCCGCTCAATTTCCAACTGGTGAACCTGAAGGACTGGTGCAAGAACGACTTCGAGGTGATCCATCAGCTGCGCATCAACACCGACTACAGCTACCAGCAATACGACGTGTTGCTGCTGCTGAACGGCTTGCCGGTGGTGCAGATCGAGTTGAAGACCCTTCAGGTCAGCCCGCGCCGGGCGATGCAGCAAATCGTCGAGTACAAGGAAGACCCGGGCAACGGCTACGGCAAGACGCTGCTGTGCTTCATCCAGCTGTTCATCGTCTCCAACCGGGATCAGACCTGGTACTTCGCCAACAACAACACGCGGCATTTCCAGTTCGACGCCGACGAACGCTTCCTGCCGGTGTACCGCTACGCCGACCGCGACAATAAGAAGATCGAATATCTCGACGACTTCGCCGACGCCTTCCTTGCCAAATGCACGCTGGGGCAAACCCTCGGCCGCTACATGGTGCTGGTGCAAAGCGAGCAGAAGCTGTTGATGATGCGCCCGTACCAGGTCTATGCGGTCAAGGCCATCGTCGATTGCATCCACCAGAACACCGGCAACGGCTACATCTGGCACACCACGGGTTCCGGCAAGACGCTTACCAGCTTCAAGGCGGCGACGCTGCTGAAGGACAACCCCGACATCGACAAGTGCCTGTTCGTGGTCGACCGCAAGGATCTCGATCGTCAGACCCGCGAGGAATTCAACCGCTTCCAGCCCGGCTGCGTCGAACAGAACACCAACACCGAAGCGCTGGTGCGGCGCCTGCTTTCCAGCGACTACGCCGACAAGGTCATCGTCACCACCATCCAGAAGCTCGGCCTTGCATTGGATGGCGCCAGCAAGCGTGGCTATCGCGAGCGTTTGGCTCCGCTCAAGGATCAGCGCTTCGTGTTCATCTTCGACGAATGCCACCGCTCGCAGTTCGGCGACAACCATCAGGCCATCAAGGATTTCTTCCCCAACGCGCAGTTGTTCGGTTTCACCGGCACGCCCATCTTCGATCAGAACGCTAGCTACCAGCAGATCGAAGGCGAGGAAGCGCGCTATCGCACCACGGATGACACCTTCCAGCAGTGCCTGCACCAGTACACCATCACCCACGCCATCGAGGACGGCAACGTCCTGCGCTTCCACGTCGATTACCTGAAACCCGAGGGCACGGAAACGCCCAAACCCGGTACGCCGCCCGACAAGGTCAAGGTGGTCGAAGCCATCCTTGCGCGCCACGCCGCCGCGACTGCCCAGCGCAAATTCAACGCGCTGTTTGCCACCGCCAGCATCAACGACGCCATCGCGTACTTCGATGCGTTCGCCGAAGTACAAAAGGCGCGTGCCGAAGTCGACCCCGATTTCAGGCCGCTGAAAGTCGCCTGCGTGTTCTCGCCGCCCGCCGAAGGCAATCCGGACGTCAAGCAATTGCAGGAAGACCTGCCGCAGGAAGCCGCCGACAACAAGCAAGATCCGGCCGGCAAGAAGGCCGCGCTCACGCGCATCATCGACGCCTACAACGCGCGCTACGGCACCAGTCACCGCGTGGCCGAGTTCGACCTGTACTACCAGGATGTGCAAAAGCGCATCAAGGATCAGCAGTTCCCCAACGCCGACCTGCCACACAAGGGCGCGGAAAAGATCGACGTCACCATCGTTGTCGACATGCTGCTGACCGGCTTCGACTCCAAGTACCTCAACACCTTGTACGTCGACAAGAACTTGAAGCACCACGGCCTGATCCAGGCCTTCAGCCGCACCAACCGCGTGCTCAACGACACCAAGCCCTGGGGCAACGTGTTCGACTTTCGCCAGCAGCAAAAAGCGGTGGATGCCGCCGTCGCGTTGTTCTCGGGTGAAAAGATCGACAACCCGCGCGAAATCTGGCTGGTCGAAGCCGCGCCCAAGGTGGTGGAAAAGCTCGACGCCGCCATCGGCAAGCTCAACGCCTTCATGGCCTCGCAGGGCTTGCAGGCCAAACCCGCCGAAGTCGCCAATCTCAAGGGCGATGCCGCGCGCAGCGTGTTCGTCAACCTCTTCAAGGACGTGCAAAAGCTCACCACCCAGCTCGATCAGTACACCGATCTCGCGCCCGAACAACGCGAAAAGATGGAGGCCATCGCCCCGCGCGACGATCTGCGCGCCTACCGCGCCCAGTACCTTGAAACCGCCAAGCGCCTCAAGGCCAAACAGGATGCCGAAGGCGACAAGGCCAGCGATGACGTCAAGCAGCTCGATTTCGAGTTCGTGCTGTTTGCCAGCGACCTCATCGACTACGACTACATCATGCGTCTGATCGCGCGCATGACCGACGCCGTGCCCGGCAAGCTCCACATGACCCGCGAGCAGTTGATCGGCCTGATCGCCGCCGACGCCAAATTCATCGACGACCGCGACCTGATCGCTGAATACATCAAGAGCCTGCCCGAAGGCCGGAAGCTGGATGAAGCTGCCGTGCGCAAGGGCTTCGAGGCCTTCAAGGCCGAGCGCAAGACCAAGGCACTGGCTGACATTGCCGCCAAGCATGGCCTCGACGCTGCCGCACTCACCACGTTCGTCGATGCCACCCTGCGCCGCCGTGTGCTGGATGGCGAGGCGCTCGGCGAGCTGCTGGCGCCGCTGGGCCTTGGCTGGAAAGCCCGTGCCGCGAAGGAATCCGAACTGGTGCGCGACCTCACGCCGCTGCTCAAGCAACTCGCCCACGGCCGCGACATCGCCGGGCTCAAGGCGTGGGAGGAGTGAGCGTGGCGGCGAAGAGCAAGCAGACGGCAACGAAGGGCTTGGTGCCGAGGTTGCGGTTCCC
>DASSRV010000180.1:0-5758 GCA_035701605.1 Gammaproteobacteria bacterium | reverse complement strand
CAGCGCGAAATTCACGGATCCGGTTTTTACCCGTGTCGTGTTTGGTGCCGCTACCCTGCCTTGGACCATCATGCACAAACCGGATATGACTGGCGCCCAATTTGACGGGGCGGTATTCGAGCGCACGGTATTTTCCGAGGTCGTGCTGCGTGGAGCGATATTGCGCCGTTTGAAAATGGCCAATAGCGTGTTCACAAGTGCCGACCTGGAGGGAGCCCGGCTGGAGGAGGTCTCCGCTGTGCAGACGTTTTTCCAGGAAGCCAACATGCCCGGCATGGACTTGTCCGGAACAACCCTGTTTGCCTGCCAGTTGCGCGATTGCAAACTGGCTGGCGCACGTCTGACCAATGGCAGCTTCGAGCGCTGTGGTTTCATGGGCGTGGATCTTGAGCGTGCGGAATTGTCGGGTGCGAATCTGGCGAACACCATTTTTTCTGGTGCCCGTCTCATGGGCGCGAATTTCAGCAGCGCTGTTTTGAACCAGGCACATTTCCAGGAGGCGAAATTGCAGGCGGCCCGATTCGACGGTGCAAAACTGGAAATGGCAGGTTTCAACAAGGCCGATTGCACCAATGCCTCGTTCCGGGGTGCGAATCTCACTTATGCGGATTTTTCGCACGCCGTGCTGGACGGGGCGGATTTGAGCGACGCCATATTGCTGGAAGCCAAGCTGCATGCGATATCCGAGGAAGGCACGCGCTGGCCGCCGGGCAAAACGCTGGCGCGCGGTACGGACCCTGATCGCCTGGAAGCCGAACGCTGGCAACCGGCCACCTGATACGAGGAGGATGAAATCATGCAAAGCGCAAACAAAACCCGAAGCACTCAGGAGGAGGCCAGCCCGTTCGTCGAGGCACGGGTGACCGGTGTATGCGATGACGTGCTTGGATTGTCCGGCGCCGCCGGCACCCTGACCGCACGACGGGCGGCGTCCTGCCTATTGATGCCTGCTGCCGGCGACACGGTCCTCGCGACTTGTGTTGCCGATGGCAGTTGGGTTGTCCTGGCGGTACTGGTGCGAGGTGCGGCAGATCCGATCGTGTCGCTGCCTGCGGATGCCCTGCTGCGTACGGAAGCGGGGGGGCTGACTCTTGCGGCGCAGACCAGCCTGGCTTTGGCGGGCGGCGAACGGGTGTCGGTGGTGTCGCCGGCACTGGAAGTGCATGCGGAACAAGCCAACGGTTCATTCAGCGTCCTGCGTGCAGCCGCCGGGCTGGTGGAGACGACGGCTAGCCGCATACGTAGCATCGCGGATTACTTTGAAACCGTGGCGGATACCCTGCGCCAGCGCGCCGGTTCCATGTACCGCGAGGTCAAGGATCTGGATCACCTGAAGGCGGGACAAGTCAATTACCGGGCTGAGACCGTGTTCAATATTCGGGGCAAGCATTCCGTGCTGTCAGCCGAAGGCGAAGTCAAGATTGACGGTACCCGCGTACATCTCGGTTAGGAGTTGTCATGTTCGTCAATACCCAGATGGGTGGCCTCAATTTCGGATTCCCGGACGTATGCCTGACACCCATCGTGGTGCCGGTACCGATCCCCTATCCCAATTTCGCCACGGGACTTCTGGCCATGCCGTTTACAGCCGCGCTGAACGTGCTGCACTGCTGCATGCCGACGCATACCATCACCACCATGGGCACCATCAGCTTCGGTGACAATTCCGGCGTGTTGCTGGGGGTGTTGTCGGGACTTTTCATGGGGCCACACCATACCCTTATCCCGAGTTTCACCATGTTGAGCGGTGGCATGCCCACCTCACGGCTGTGCAGCATGACCGCACACAACGGCTTCAGCCTGAATGCGCCCGGCCTGTCCATCGTGCCGAGCCAGTTCACCACCCTGTGCCTGATGCCATGAGGCATTGACCAGAAAGATTCGCATCGTTACTTGCAGGAGAATTACCATGTCAGTTTCCAGACACCCGGATCCATGGATTGACAAAGGTTTTGAAGGCAAATACCTGAATGTCGAAACCAAGCAATATTCCGATACGCATTCGGAAAAGAACAGCGACGGGACCATAAAAAAAGACAAGAATGGCCTGAATGTCCCGAGTAAAGACAACAGTTTTGCCTATCCTACTCCATTCATAAAACTGAACGACGATGGTACTGCCGTTGATGGTACGACGCAGATCCAGGATGTCAGTGGCGAAGCCTACGTGCAGCGGGTGCAAGGCAACCAATATTCATATGCCGAAGGCAGTGCATTCTCGTACGGTTCCACTTGTGATTTCAATTTTGGCAACGGTTACGAGGAAAACCACGGTTGGGCAAACAGTCAGGTGCCTTTCGATTCGTCAAATCTCAATCCGCCCTATACGGAGCGCTTTGTCATCCCCACGCTGGGTGCGAATAACGAAAAGGAACAGGGCCTGGTTTCAAAGAGTTGGGGGAATGAATACAACTTCAGTTTTGGCACCAGCCGCAACTGGAGTGCTGGTCCGGTCAATCAGCTGATTGACGATAATGGCAAGGTAACCACCGACAGCAGTGCTTCAGCGGCATTGAAGAGCGGCAAGTTCTGTGAATACAGCTATGGCACCGGTTATGAGGAAGTGTTGATAGACCAGAATGACGGCGATGCCGATCAGCATTATTCGAGTACCAAGCATAACGACTGGAAAGCAGGCAATCTGCCGGGCTGGCCGAGCGATCCCGGCAGTCTCCTGGTGTCGAAGGTGTTCGGAAAGACCTTCGATTACCGGCATGGCGATGCCTATGAGGTCCGGGAGGGCAACGCTGAAGAGAAGGTTTGCGGAAATTCGTACAGTACGGTGCATGGCGACAGCCACGAATGGGTTGGGGAAGACGGTAGCAAGTCGAACAGTTATTCCACGGTGTACGGCGACAGCACTGAAACAGTGCATGGGGATTCCACGGCCAATGTGTATGGGCACAGTATGGAAACATTCTGGGGCCGCAAAGACGAGTTCTTCATGGGCGGGTCCAATTCCATGTCGCTCGCAGCTATGGATGAAATCGCATTGGCGGCCAAATTCGAAATGTTTGCCGGCGGCGTGGTATCCATCGCGCTGGGCGCAATTCTGGAAATCACCGGTGCATTCAAGGTTGAAATCGAAATGGGTGGCAGGGCGGAAGTCAATATGGCGGCTGATCTCAATTCCACGGTCGGCGCAAAAATCGAAACCGCCCTTACAAAGGTCGAAACCGGCATCACCAATGTTTGTACTGCGATCGCGAACTTGTTCGTCTGACAGGATTACGTTTATCGCGTATCGGTGAGCAACTTGACGAGCACATTGATGGGTGACGCATAGGTCATGTCGGTCATTACCGGCAACCTGAAATCAGATCCGGATGCCTGGGCCACAGGCACCAGGCTGATTTGCCGGGTTATGATGCCGATGACCCTGGAATGACGTGTGTCCAATACCGGACCGCCTGCTGCCCCGGAATATGCCGATCCTTCCAGATACAGTTGCTGGATACCCTGTGCAGATTCGGTCTTTGCCGCGAGAACACCGCTTCGTAACGCCAGTGCCAATACTCCGGTCTTCCCGAATGGATACCCCAGATGTGCAATGCTTGCGCCCGGCGCCAGAGTATCGGCATCACCCAGCAGATCGGGTGGCAATTTCAGGCTGATTGCTTCCGCAAGTTTTAACAGCGCGACGTCATGTGGCTCATCCATTTGTACAACCGATACGGCGAGACAACGGAGCTTTTGTGACGTAGCCTGGTAGCCGGTGGCGTCGGTGGCGGGGGAGATCAGCAGTTTTTCCTGATCCTTGACCACGTGGGCGGCAGTGGCGAGATAACCGTCCTCGCGTACGGCAAAGGCCGTGCCGAGAAAATCCACGGAGTCCCCATTCTGTTTCATGACCATGGCGCACAGGGGCGCAAACTTTTTGAATAGCTGTTCCATGAGGCTCCCGGCTGAATGGTCGAGTAGCGGGTGGATGGCTTGGGTGAGACAGCAAATACCGAAGGGTATTATGTGGCAAGTGTGCACGAGCCTCAAGAAACCGTTACGGACGCAATGAACATGAATGTCGGACGAAACAAGGCGGAGTTGATTCGCAGGGCGGAAACGCTGCGTGCGCTGCATCACGGGCAGACGCCTTTGCTGATGCTCAATATCTGGGACGCGGCCAGCGCGGTGCTGGTGGAATCCCTGGGCTTCCCGGCACTCGCCACCACCAGCTCCGGCATGGCGAATGCCCTGGGCTACCCGGACGGCGAGCAGGTGGCGCGCGCGGACATGCTGGCGGCGGTGGCGCGTATCACACGCTCGATTGAGGTGCCGGTAAGCGCCGACCTCGAAGCGGGCTATGGTGATGACGAAACCGCGGTTGTCGAGACAGTGCAGGCTGCCATCGCAGCCGGCGTAGCCGGGTTCAATCTGGAGGATTCGCGGGGTGACAGGCTGCTGCCGTTCGAGCAGGCGGTTTCACGCGTGCGCGCCGCGCGGCAAGCGGCGGAAGCTGCCGGTGTACCTCTGGTTATCAACGCCCGCAGCGATGCGCTGCATCCCGGTTACGTGGACGGTGATGCGTTTGCGGAAGCCGTGCGACGCGCCAATGCCTACCGGGAAGCGGGCGCCGATTGCCTGTTCCTGCCATTTGTCAGTGACGCCGGAATCATCGGCCGACTGGTGACGTCCGTGGATGGGCCGATCAACATCCTCGCCGGTGCCAATACGCCGCCGCTGCCGGAACTGGCCCGGCTGGGCGTGGCACGGGTCAGCGTGGGCGGGGCACTGGCGCGTGCCGCACTCGGCAGAGTGCGGGAGGTGGCGGAAGGCGTGAGGCAGAGTGGCCGCTTCGATTTTGTGCGCGGCATTCCCGGCCACGATGAGATGAATACACTGCTCGCCGGTCGGCCGCAGCCTGTAAAATGACGGCTTGGCAGGGCACGGATTCCGGAATGACTGAAACAACCCCCCTAGATGCCGACAGTATCCAGCGTCGCGTGCGCCGGCGGCAGATGCTGATTTTCGGCGTACTGCTGGCGGGCATCGCCACACTCAATATTTTCACCACGCTGTCGAACAAGGCGCGTGACGGCATCAGTCTGTTGCCGTGGGAGCCGGCGATCTGGGAATATTCCAGCGTGCTGGTGATCGGGGCGCTGATTCCGGCACTCGCCTGGTTCAACTGCCGGTTCCTGATTACCGGCGGGCGCTGGTGGCGAACTGTACCCTTGCACCTGCTGGCAACGGTGCCCTTCTCGGTAGCTCACGTGGCGGGCATGGTGGCGCTGCGCAAGCTGGCGTACGCGGCGCTCGGTTCCAGTTACGAATTCGGCGCTCCGCTGTCCAACTGGCTTTACGAATACCGCAAGGACATCGTGGCGTACTGGATGATTCTGGCGGGGCTTTATTCATTCCGGACTTACCGCTTGTGGCTGGAACACCGCACGGTGACGACCACGCCGTCCGCCCCCGCGGACGGTGGCCTGGAGCGGCTCATGGTCCGCAAGCTCAACCGGGAATTCATTCTCAATGTTGCCGACATTGACCGCATCGAAGCGGACGGCAACTATGTCAGCGTCCATGCACGCGGAGACGTATATCCGCTGCGCGAGTCGCTGGTCACCCTGGAGCGGAAGCTGGACCGGAAGCGTTTCGCCCGCGTGCACCGCGGGCACATTGTGAACATTGACAGGATTCGCGAGATACAGCCCTGGGACAGTGGCGATTACCGTATCGTGCTCAAGGACGGCAGTTTCGTGAACTTCAGTCGCCGCTACCGTAGCCGCTTGAGCCAATTGTTTCACTGAGGCAGGAC
>DASSRV010000179.1:0-2902 GCA_035701605.1 Gammaproteobacteria bacterium | reverse complement strand
CACTTCTTCGGCCAGTGTGTTGTTGAAGTTGTCCGGATCGGCCTTCTTGTACATGTCGGCGATCGGTCCGGTGTCCGCACTGCCCCACATGCCCGAGGTGTGGCGCAACAGGTCGCGGATGGTGATCGCACGACGCGGCGCCTGCAGAATCGGCTGGCCATTGACGTCCTTGCCCGCGTACACGCGCACATTGGCGAACTCGGGCAGGTACTTCGCGACCGGGTCATCGAGCTGAAATTTGCCGGCGTCGTAGAGCGTCATGAGCGCTGCACCGGTCACCGGCTTGGTCATGGAATAGATCTGGACGAGCGTGTTGCGCGCCATGGCCCGCCCGGCTTCACGATCGGCCAGGCCGAATGCACCGAAATACGCTTCCTGTCCGTCCTGGAACACCAGCGCCGACACACCGACCAGCTGATTCGATTTCACGAAATTGCCGAGCGTCGCATCGATGCGTGTCTTGTCGATGCGTGCGACGCTGGCCTTGCCGGACTCGGCCGCAGGTTTCGCCGTCGCGGTGGAGGCCGTGGCAGCTGCGAGCAGTGCCGTCAGAACAAGAACACCTGTGGACGAACGGATCATGGATTCCCCCTTTCTTCTCTGAAGATTGTTCTGGCGAAATCGCACGCCCACCGCGCGTTCGCTGCGTTTCGTGATCGGGCAGTATGGCAAGTGCTTCTGGCCATGAACACGGCTGCCGGCCTCGTCCGCGCATTTGTAATCTGCGTCGGCACCGGTGACGACTCAGGCCTTTGCCCAATCACGTCGTGAGAAGACCGGACAACCCGGCTGGAGATGACAGGGCCTGCGCGACTATGCTGCCGCACCCGCCATCATCGCAGGTGATTCATGCGCCTCCCATTGATCCTCGCCGCCACCATGGCATTGGCGTCAACTGCCGCTCCGGCCGCCTACCTGCTCGCCAGCCGAACCTCAGCCGCTTCGAAGCAGGCGCGCGCGGGCGAAGCCGAATTCCGCGATCTCTACCGCGAACTGGTGGAGATCAACACCACCGCGTCGGAAGGCTCGTGCACCGTGGCAGCCAACGCCATGAAAGCCCGCTTGCTGACAGCGGGATTTCCCGAAAAGGACCTGCATGTGCTCGTGCCGCCGCAGCGACCCACCGACGGCAATCTGGTGGCGGTCCTGCCGGGCACGGATGCGAAGCTCAAGCCGCTGATGCTGCTGGCCCACATCGATGTGGTTGAGGCCAAAGCCGCGGACTGGGAACGCGATCCTTTCAAGCTGACCGAAGAGGACGGCTACTTTTACGCACGTGGCGCTTCGGACGACAAGGCCATGGCCGCGATCTTCACGGACGCCATGGTGCGCTTTCAGCATGAAGGCTACCGGCCCAGGCGCGGCATCAAGCTCGTGCTCACTTGCGGCGAGGAGACACCGAAGCGCTTCAACGGCGTCACGTGGCTGATCGAACACGAACGCGAGCTGATCGACGCCGAATTTGCATTGAATGAGGGCGGCGGCGGGCGGCTCGACGGAAAAACCGGCCAGTATCTCTACAACGGCATTCTGGCCGGCGAAAAGCTCTACCAGGATTTCACGTTCACCACGACCAACCAGGGCGGTCATTCGTCCCGGCCGACTCCTGACAACGCGATCTATCAGATGTCGCAGGCGCTGGCGAAAGTTCAGGCGTTCGAATTTCCGATTGAGTTCAATCCGACCACGCGCGCCTATCTTGCGAAGTTCGCGGACGTGGTGGGCGGCACGCAGGGCGCGGACATGAAGGCTGCGGCGACATCCGCTGACCCCGCAGCCATCGAGCGGCTGAAACAGGACCCGAACATCAACGGCATGCTGCACACGACCTGCGTGGCGACGCTGATCAACGGCGGTCACGCGCCGAACGCATTGCCGCAGCACGTATCGGCGAACGTCAACTGCCGCATCTTCCCAGGCCATGCACCGGAAGAGATCCGCCAGACGCTGATCCGTATCGTGAATGACCCCGGTGTGAAGATTGAATTCGAGGCGCCGCCGGAAAAGGGCGGACCGCCGCCGCCGCTCACTGCGCAGATCCTCGGTCCCATCGAGAAACTGAGTGCGGACATGTTCCCGGGCGTGCCGCTGATTCCGACGCAGGCATCGGGCGCAACCGATGGACGCTTTCTCACTCCCGCAGGCATCCCCACCTACGGCGTCTCGGGCATTTTCTCCGACGGTGCCACCACGAATGCTCACGGCCTCAACGAACGCATCCGCGTGCAATCGCTGCTGGAAGGCCGCGAGTTCCTGTACCGGCTCACGAAACTGTATGCCGGCGGCAAATGAGAGATCAGGAGGGCAGCCACCGCGCCAGCGCAAACAGCTGAAGCTGTGCGTTGAAGGCGAGTGCTCGAATGCCCCCATCCCAACCTTCCCCCGCAAGCGGGGGAAGGAGTGAAAAGACAATCTTCACCTCTTCTTTCAACCGCCAACCGCCAACCGCCAACCGCCAACCGCCTTCAGCATGATCGTTCATCTCATCGACGGCACGTACGAGCTGTTCCGGCATTTCTACGGGCTGCGCCGGTTCAACAAGGGCAAGGATGCGCCGCTCGGTGCAGTCGTCGGCGTACTGAATACCGTGCTGGAAATCATCGAAGGCGGCGCGACGCATGTCGGGGTTGCGACCGATCACGTCATCGAATCGTTCCGCAATGAACTGTGGCCGGGCTACAAGACCGGCGACGGCATCGAACCGGCGCTGTGGGCACAGTTTCAGCCACTCGAAACGGCGCTGGAATCGATGGGCGTTGCAGTGTGGCCCATGGTCGAACTGGAGGCCGACGATGCACTGGCCTCGGCCGCCTGGCTTGCGAGCAACGATGCGCGCGTGGAGAAGGTGTGCATCTGGACCGTCGACAAGGATCTTGCGCAGTGCGTGCGTGACGCAGACATC
>DASSRV010000178.1:0-2930 GCA_035701605.1 Gammaproteobacteria bacterium | reverse complement strand
GCCGCTTTGACGCTCGCGTACGGGCTTTATCTCGCCTTCTTCGTCGCGCCGCCTGACTATCAGCAGGGTGAGACTGTCAGGATCATGTTTGTTCATGTCCCCGCGGCTTGGCTGGCGATGATGGGCTACATGATCATCGCTGTTTCGAGCTTCGGTCTGCTTGTATTCCGTCACCCGCTCGCGGACGTGTCGGCGAAGGCTGCAGCGCCTATTGGGGCCGCCTTCACACTGTTGGCGCTCATCACCGGAGCGTTGTGGGGCAAGCCCATGTGGGGGGCCTATTGGGTTTGGGATGCGCGGCTCACCTCGGTGTTGATCCTGTTTTTCCTGTATATCGGTCTAATCGCGCTGCGTTCTGCCCTTGATGAGGATCCAGTGCTGGCAGGCAAGCTAACAGCGGTGCTCGGGCTTGTAGGCGTTGTCATCCTACCGGTGATTCGTTTCTCGGTTGACTGGTGGAACACGCTGCACCAGCCGGCCAGTGTGCTCAGGGTAGGCGGACCGGCGATACATCCATCGATTCTGATCCCGTTGCTGGTGATGGCTGCAGGGTTCACGCTGTTGTTCTTCGCCATGCACCTTAAAGCCATGCGTAACGAGATTTTGCGACGGCGAGTCAGGTCCTTGACGATGGCCGAAGTCGAACGAGCCGTTCGTCTCGAAGCCAGACCTGCGGAGTAGCGGCATGGATCTTGGACCTCACGCTGCGTTCATCTGGGCCTCATATGGCGTGGTCGCGCTTGTTCTTGCGGCCATGATCGCGTGGCTCATCGCGGATGGACGGTATCAGCAGCGCCGGCTCGATGATCTTGAGGCACGCGGGGTTCGGCGGCGTTCGGCTCGCGCGGCTGAGTGTGGCAGTGGACCGGCATAACGCCATGCCCAACGGTACCGTGGCAGATCAGCGGTCATCGGGCACGCCCGCGCCTAAACAGCGGCGTCGCTTAATTTGGCTCGCCGCGCCGCTTATCATATTCGCGGCGCTGACACTCATGTTCACTTTCGCTTTGAAGACCGGCGACCCATCTCGCCTCCCGTCTGCGCTGATTGGCAAGCGCGCCCCAGAATTTTCGCTCAAGCCGCTTCCCGGACTTGTCGACAATGGCTCGCCGGTGCCCGGCTTTGGCCACAATGACCTCAGCCGTGGAAAGCCTTCCGTTGTCAACTTCTGGGCCTCATGGTGCGTGCCCTGCGTGCAAGAGCATCCCGTTCTCGTCGAGATGGTGCGCCGAACCGGCGTCGACCTATACGGCGTCAACTACAAGGATCAGGCAACGGCTGCACGCCGCTTCCTTGGCCACCACGGCAATCCTTACCGGGCTGTCGGTGTCGATGACAACGGCCGCACTGCGATCGATTGGGGTATCTACGGAATACCCGAGACCTTCGTTGTCGATGGGGAGGGGCGGATCGTCTACAAGCACGTGGGGCCGATCTCATTGGAAGCGCTCGAGACGAAGGTGATTCCCGCTATCGAGTCGGCGCGGAAGACATCCCCAGCAACAGGCTGAGGCGCATTGCGGTCTGTCGAAGTTCGCCCGCGGCCCCGTGTTCAACGCGGTAACTATTCGGGCACGTGGGCCTTACGATCGGGGCCGACCCGGCAGCCCTGTTCATCGGGTGCGCCAAAATGTTCGAAATAACGCGGATCGATCCGCTCCACCGGCAGCACGATCAGCACATCTGTTGTGCCGAACTGGTGATCGATGACCGCGCCTTCACCGACGACAGCGCCAAGCCGGAGGTAGCCCTTGATTAGCGGTGGCATCGCCTTGAGGGCCGCCCGTGGGTCGACGGCATCCTTCGGCAGGCGGTCCATCGGAACGAACAGGTGGTCATGCGCCCGCACGCGCCATTCCTCCGGAGCCAAAGCAAAGTGGTGGAGAAACGACAGCGCCATCGCATGCGCCTCGGGGTCGACACCCTCGAAGCTGGCACACCCGAGCATGACGTCAACCTTGTGCTCGCGGACATAGGTCCACAGCCCGTGCCAGAGCAGCTCCACCGTGCGCTTGTTGCGGTAAGGCTTCAGGACGCAACTACGCCCCAGCTCCATGAACCGAAGGTCGGGCCTCCGAGCGATCAACTGGGCGATGTCATACTCACCCTGGGTATAGAAGCCGAGCTTCCGTTGGGCGATCTCCTGGCGCAGCACCCGGTAGGTGCCAACGACGTGCGGCTTTTGTCGGCGCCAGTCCCGGCCGGTGGCACAAGGCAGTGAGGTATCGACGACCAGTAGATGGTCGCAGATTGCATCATAAGGGTCCTCATCGCGGCCCCGCAACTGCGTGGTGAAATTGGCCCGCGCCGACATCTCGTTGTAGAACACGTCGTAGCGCAGCCTTTGCGCGCATCTGATGTCGGCCCAGGTCTGGGCGAGCCGAACTTCCAGACTGCCGATCCGGCCATAAATTTTCCCAGGGCGCCGACGTGGGGCAATACCAAACCGAGGAATGCGTTGACGGGCTGCGGATCCGAGCATCAAGAGCCCCTGCGCGAGCGCACCGGCCCTGGGGCTGCGCGACCAACGCTTCCTATTTCGATGCGCATTCAGCTTCATCCAGATGTCGCAACCCTCTCCAGGCGTGGCTTAGGCGTCGAAAGCCGCGTCGGTGCACCTAAGATTAACCATTAGTATATGACTATGACAATTCGGCAATAGCGCAGCCGCCTTCGCGGTCGTGTCATGCTGCGCGAACGTCTCTCCCGGTATCCTCGCCGTTGGAGTGGTCGTCCGAGAGCCAGCGGGCCAGCAAAGCATTGAACTCGGGCCAGGAGAACGGTTTCGCGAGATAGTCGTCCATTCCCGCTTCCAGGCAAATCTGGCGGTCCTCGGGGAAAGCGTTGGCCGTGATGGCGATCAGTGGTGGACGTTTCGTGGACAGCTGCGCACGGCTCGTCAGCTGACGGATTTGCTGTGCAGCAGCGAG
>DASSRV010000177.1:0-13986 GCA_035701605.1 Gammaproteobacteria bacterium | reverse complement strand
GTCAGCTTATACCTGCCGGCAGGAGCCGGGCCTTGTCAGATGGCGTAGTGCGTATATGCTGGCGGCGTGTGGGGAGGGCAGCATGCCGCGCGTCATTCACTTCGAAATCCACGCGGATGAGCCGGAGCGCGCCATGCGCTTCTACCGCTCCGTATTCGGCTGGGAATTCACCTCGCTGCGCAACATGCCGGTGGATTACTGGGCGGTGAAAACCGGCGACACCGGCCCCGGCATAGATGGCGGCCTGCTGCGTCGCCAGACACCACTGGATGGCGCCGCGGTGAGCGCGTTCGCCTGCACCGTGGCGGTACCGGATCTCGACACCTATGTCATGAAAGTCACGACCAGCGGCGGCCAGCTCGCGGTGCCGAGGATGACCATCCAGGGCTTCGGCTGGCTCGCCTACTGCAAGGATACCGAAGGCAATCTGTTCGGCATGATGCAGGCGGATGCCGCGGCCCGCTGAGTGGCGGTGCCCTGCCGCTGCGCATAAAATAGCCGCCCTTTACCCTGTCCGGCACGCGTTTTCGACATGCAGTTTCCCGAACATTTTGACGTCATCGTGATCGGCGGCGGTCACGCCGGTACCGAGGCCGCGCTGGCAGCGGCGCGCATGGGCTGCGCCACGCTGCTGCTGACGCACAATGTCGAGACCCTGGGTCAGATGAGCTGCAACCCCGCCATCGGCGGCATCGGCAAGGGCCATCTGGTCAGGGAGATAGACGCCCTGGGCGGCGTCATGGCGCGCGCCGCGGATCAGGCCGGCATCCAGTTCCGCATTCTCAACGCGAGCAAGGGTCCGGCGGTGCGTGCGACCCGCGCGCAAGCGGATCGCACCTTATATAAGAAGGCTATTCGCGGCTTCATCGAGCATCAGCCCAACCTGCGCGTGTTCCAGCAGGCGGTGGACGATCTGGTGGTGGAGCAGGGGCGTGTCACCGGCGTGGTGACACAGATGGGCCTGCGCTTTTTTGCGCCCGCGGTGGTGCTGACCGTGGGCACGTTCCTCGGCGGACGCATCCACATCGGACTGGAAAATCACGCCGGCGGTCGTGCCGGCGATCCGCCCGCCAACACCCTGGCGCAACGCCTGCATGCCTTGCCGTTCCGCGTCGGTCGGCTCAAGACCGGCACGCCACCGCGCATTGACGGACGCAGCATCAATTATGACGGACTCGACGTGCAACCGGGCGACACGCCCGTGCCGGTCTTCTCCTTCATGGGCTCGCGCGCCGAGCATCCGCGGCAGGTGGCGTGTCACATTACTTACACCAACGCGCGCACCCACGAGATCATCAAGTCCGGTCTTGACCGCTCGCCCATGTACACCGGCGTCATCGAAGGCGTGGGGCCGCGTTACTGTCCCTCGGTGGAAGACAAGGTCATGCGCTTCGCGGACAAGACGCGCCACCAGATCTTCATCGAACCGGAAGGGCTCGACACCCACGAGGTGTATCCCAACGGCATTTCCACCAGTCTGCCCTTCGATGTGCAGTACGCGCTGGTACGATCCATCTCCGGGTTTGAGAACGCACACATCACGCGCCCGGGCTATGCCATCGAATACGATTTCTTCGATCCGCGCGATCTCAATTACACGCTGGAAACCCGGCATCTGCGCGGCCTGTATTTCGCCGGGCAGATCAACGGCACCACGGGCTATGAAGAAGCCGCGGCGCAGGGCCTGCTGGCCGGCATCAATGCCGCACGTGCGGTGCAGGGCAAGACACCGTGGTGGCCGACGCGCGACCAGGCCTATCTCGGCGTGCTGGTGGACGATCTCATCACGCGCGGCGCGCCCGAGCCCTACCGCATGTTTACCAGTCGCGCCGAGCACCGGCTCATGCTGCGCGAGGACAACGCCGACCTGCGCCTGACCGCGATCGGCCACGAACTGGGCCTGGTGGACGCGGCGCGCTGGCAGGCGTTTTCCGAAAAGCGCGCCGCCATCGAGCGCGAGCAAGCGCGCTTGCAGAACATTCTGGTGCGTGCAAACGATCTGTCCGATGCGCAGGCTGAAGCCTTGCTGGGCGCACCGCTCACGAAGGACGCACGTGCGCTGGAGCTTCTGCGCCGGCCCGCAGTCAGCTATGAAAAACTGGTGGCCTTGCCCGGCGTGGGCGCGAGCGGCATCTCCGGCGACGTGGCCGAGCAGGTAACGATCCAGGCCCGCTACGCTGGCTACGTCGAACGCCAGCGCGACGAAGTCGCGCGTGCCCGGCGGCAGGAAACCACGCCACTGCCGATGGATTTCGATTTCACCGCGGTGCGCGGACTTTCCAACGAAGTGCGCCAGAAGCTCATGCAGGTCAGACCCCTCAGCCTCGGGCAGGCGGCACGCATTCCGGGCGTCACGCCGGCGGCGATCTCGCTGCTGCTGGTGCATCTCAAGAAACGCCGCATGAGCCTGCCGCGCAGCGCGTGATGCCGTTTCTGGAAAACCTGGATTTTCTCGACTGGTGGCTGCTGGCCGCCGTGCTCGGCATCCTCGATGTGTTCGTGTGGCGTGGCTGGTTGCTGGGCGTGGCGCTGGCCGCAGGCCTCATGGGCCTGGCGCAGTTGCTGTTTCCCCAGTTGACCTGGCCGTGGCAGCTTGGCGGGTTTGCAGTGCTCGCACTGATGGCGATCGTCGTCATGGCCTTGCGACACCGGAAAGGTTCACAATCGGCGCATCCGGCACCCGCCATGCAGAATGAGGAGGCGACAGAGGTGGACAATTTTCATGCTTTCGAGGTCACCACCATAGACGGCGCACGCAAGTCGCTCGGGGATTTCGCCGGCCAGGTGGTGCTGGCCGTGAACGTGGCGAGCGAATGCGGACTGACGCCGCAATACGCGGGACTGGAAAAACTCCAGCGCGAATTCAGTGCGCGCGGCTTCACGGTGCTGGGCCTGCCCTGCAACCAGTTCGGCCAGCAGGAACCGGGGACGGAGGCCGAGATCAAGGCGTTCTGCAGCAGCCAGTACCAGGTCAGCTTCCCGTTGACCGGCAAGATCGAGGTCAACGGCGCGGGCGCACATCCCCTCTACCAGTGGCTGAAGGCGGCGACCGGCGGTGCCGAAATCCAGTGGAACTTCGAGAAGTTCCTGCTCGGCAAGGACGGGCACGTGGTGAAGCGGTATTCGCCGAAAACCACGCCCGAGGACAAGCACCTGCGCGCCGACATCGAGTCCGCGCTATAGGTACTCGAACCTATCTCAAAATCCCGTTCGCCCTGAGCGTAGCGCCGCAGGCGCGAAGTCGAAGGGAGTTAAGCCCATGATTTTTATGTGTTTCGATTTCGCCTGTCCGGTGCTTGTCGAAGGGCTCAACACGAACGGATGGATAATTTTGAGATAGGTTCTCGTTTCATCGCCGTGAAATAAGTCGGGACTCGGGACGGTCTCCGACAGACGGGGTTTGGGCGGCAGGCCGGAATCAACGCCGCCATAGACGGGGAAAGCACATGCAAGGCTTACGTGTTCTGTCGAGTGTCGTGGCGGCGATCCTGGCCGCCGTGTGTCTCGGGGCGGCGGCAGCCGAGCCGCCCGCCGGCAGCGTGGTGACGGCGGTGCAATCGCCGGCCTGGCGGGTGCAGGGCAGTTTCGTCGCGCCGCTCCGGCCCGGCGACGTGATCGAGGACGGCAACAGCCTGCGCACCGGCGCGGGCGGGCGCGTGTACCTGGCGCTGCCCGAAGCCAGCACCGTGAAGCTGGGCGAGAACACCGAGCTCGCCACTCCCGCCATGGACATGATGCAGGACCGCGAGGGCAGCCTGTTCAAGGGCGCGCTGCACATCCTCAAGGGCGTGTTCCGCTTCACCACCAGCCTGATCGGCAAAAGCCGGCGTCGGCAGGTGGACATCCAGGTCGGCACCGCCACCATCGGCATCCGCGGCACCGATGTCTGGGGCCGCGCCGGTCCCGACGGCCAACTGGTGGCACTGCTGGAAGGCAAGGCTGAAATGCACGCGCCGGGCCACGCCATGATGATGATGGACCAGCCCATGCACTACATGCTGATGCCCAACGCGGGGGCCATGCAGATGCACCTGCCGGTGACCCAGGCGAATCTCGCCGATTGGGCGGCGCAGACCGACGTGCATCCCGGCAGCGGCGTGTTGAGTCGCGACGGACACTGGGTGCTGTCGCTGATTTCCTCCACCGATGCGCGCGATACTACCCGCTTGATGCGCATCCTGGACCAGGCGGGTTATCCTTCCGAGGTGCTGGACGTGACCGTCAGGGGTCGCAACTGGCACCGGCTGGTGATCCGGCAGGTGGCGAGCCATGCCGATGCACGCGCACTGGCGGCGCGTCTCGGGGCAACGTATCCGCTCATGAGTCCCTGGATCTACCGCGACAGCCATTGAATTTACCGCCGCGCCGGCGTTGCTAGAATGACGCCCTCGCCTCGAGGGCCTGCCATGCCGACGACCCCAAAGCTGCTGGAATTCGATCACGGCATCACCGCCGTGGACACCGACTACGTGCGTCCGCAACTGGATGCCAGCCACCTGATCGTGCGCGACGGCCGGGCGGCGTTCGTGGACACCGGCACCACGCATTCGGTGCCGCTGCTGCTGGCCGCACTCGAGGCCAAGGGCCTTGCGCGCGAAGCCGTGGATTACGTGCTGCTCACCCACGTGCATCTGGACCACGCCGGCGGTGCTGGCGCGCTGATGCGGGAATTGCCGCAGGCGCAGGTCTTGGTGCACCCGCGTGGCGCGGCGCACCTGGTGGAACCCGACAAGCTCATCGCCGGCACGCGCGCGGTGTACGGCGAGACCGAATTCGCGCGTCTGTACGGCGACATCGTGCCGATTCCCGCGGCACGCGTGCGCGCCGTGGAAGACAACACCCGCATCCGGCTCGGTCGCAGCGAACTGCTGCTGATTCACACGCCCGGTCACGCCCTGCATCACTATTGCATCGTGGACGCGGTGAGCCGCAGCGTGTTCACCGGCGACAGCTTCGGCATTTCCTACCGTGTGTTCGATACCGATCGGGGCGCGTTCGTCTTTCCCGCCACCACGCCCACGCACTTCGATCCGGAACAGGCGCACGCGTCCATCGAGCGCATCCTGTCGTATCAACCGGAAGCTTGTTTCCTCACGCACTACAGCCGGGTCACGGATCTGCCGCGTCTCGCCGCCGACCTGCACGCGGGCCTGGAGCGTTTGGCGGAGATCGTGCGACGCTGCGCGCAGGCGCCGGACCCGGTCGCGGACATGCAGCACGAGATTCACGCCTGGCTGGTGGGGGCCGTGCGCGCACACGGCTGCACGCGGGATCAGGCAACGGTGGACGACTGGCTTGCCATGGACGTGGCACTCAATGCCAAGGGACTGGCCGTGTGGCTGGCGCGCAGCCACAAATAGCACGACGCTCGTCGTGCATGTCGCGCCAGGCATTTTACGTAACCGCTGAATACATAACCGCGGCCGCATTCAGGTTTCCGAGACTGCGACTCCCGTCACGTTAATTCCCGCTCCGAGTCATTACGGTTGAGTACGGCGCCGCCTGTATCGGCGCTGGTGACAGCGCGCGATGTGCCGCCACACGAATATGCTCCGGGAGAAGCACCATGTCCGGCAAGACGTTCTTCACACTGTGGTCCGATTCGGCGGCGGTCTCCGCCGTCATCTGGTTGCTGATCCTGCTGATCGTGTTGTACGTGGCGCGCGCGCCGGCGCAACTGCTGTTGCGCAGGCTGGGCGGTCTGGTGTACCGCGCGCTGCGTCTCGCGGCACGCGCGCTGTTGCGTGCCTCGGAGCGCGTGAACGCCCGCAACCGTGAAGTCATGCTGGTACAGGCCCGCGAGCATCAGGTGCAGCGCCTGCAACGCGAATTCGAGCGCGTGGCGGCTTACGTCAACCGCGACCTGAGCGGCTATCCGGCACTGAACCGCCAGTTGAGCGGCATGAGCGCGCAGGTGGAAGAGGATTTCCAGCATTCGGGCGAAGTCCCGCCCATGCCGCCGCCGTGGGTGGAGGCGGTCAATTCCATCGCCCGGATTCCGGCCAACGGCGATCCCGTGATCGGCAGCATCCTGCGCAACGTGCAGGACATGCTCGACAAATCCAGCCGGCAGGTGGTGGAAGCCTACCGCAAGGCCGCAGGCCGTCGGCACGAGATCCTTCAGCGCATGCTGCCCTTGTGGCGCGGTATGAATCGCAGGCTGGAAGGCGTGGAAAAACTGTTTGCCGGACTCGGCGAACGCACCCGCAAGATTGATCACCAGGTCGCCCGGCTGGAAGCCATCATCGCCGGCACCGACCAAGTGGAGGAGACCCTGAAATCGTCGGCGGTGACGCAGTTCTTCATCGCCTCGCTGCTGCTGCTCATCACCGTCGTCGGCGGCATCATCAATTTCAACCTCATTGCGATGCCGATGTCCGAAATGGTAGGCGGAGCGAGCTACATCGGGCCGTTCCGTGCCGCGGACGTCGCGGCCCTGATGCTGGTGGCGATGGAGGTTTCGGTCGGCGTGTTCCTGATGGACGCGCTGCGCTTCACCCACCTGTTTCCAGCGGTCGGCACCATGGAGGACAAGGTGCGGCGCCGGGTGATGCTGCTGATGCTGGTATTTCTCACCGTACTGGCCTGCATCGAATCCAGTCTCGGCTTCATGCGCAATCTGCTGGCTGCGGATCGCGAAGCGCTGATCCAGCAACTCGCCGGTGGCGCCACCGCCACCAGTGCGGCGTTCCAGTATCGCTGGTTGCCGTCGCTGGCACAGATGGTGCTGGGTTTCATCCTGCCGTTCCTGCTGGCCTGGGCGGCAATCCCGCTGGAGATGTTCGTGCATTCGGCGCGCACGGTCATCGGGCTGGTTGCCGCCGCGGTGCTGCGGCTGTGCGCGCTGCTGCTGCGACTGGTCGGGAGCCTGTTCGATTCCGTGAGCAAGCTGCTGGTGGTGCTGTACGACACGCTGATTTCCCCCATGCTGCTGGGCGAACGCTGGCTGCGCGGTCTGCGCGCCGGGCACGGTCAGAGCCACAAGAAAACTACCGCGTGAGGAGCCGGCCATGCGTAGTCTGACAAACCTGTGCGCGGCCGCGCTGTTGCTGTTGCCGCTGGCCTGCACCCAGACCGGCGGTGAACATGCGCGCGCGGTGTACGTGCTGCTGGACGTGTCCGGAACCTACAGCACCCGACTCGATGCCGCCAATCCGGTCATCAATTACCTGCTCGGCACACTGGTCAGCGGCGATTCCCTGACGCTGGCCAGCATAGACAGCGCCAGCTTCTCCGAGCGTAATATCATCAGTCAGGTCACGTTCGATGCGCGCCCGTCGGTCGCCAATGAACAGAAGCGCGCCTTGCGCAAACGGCTTGACGCGTTTCTCGCCGACCTGCATCCGAGCGCACACACCGACGTGAGCGGCGCCGTGTTGCAGGCCGCGCAGTACCTGCACGAGAGCGGCGCCGGTCACCGCTATATCCTCATCTTCTCGGACCTGGAGCAGGATTTGCCGAAAGGCTACGTGCGCAAGGCACACGTGTCCTTGAGCGGCACCAAGGTGGTTGCGATGGACGTGACCAAGCTGCATTCTGACAACGTCAACCCGCAGCTTTACCTGGATCGCCTCGCGTACTGGAAAAACGCCGTGACCACGGACGGCGGCGAATGGCAGGTGGTGAACGACATGAACCACCTGGATCGGGTATTCCACGACTGAAAAAACCCGCGTCGGTTTCAGCCCTGCTTGTTGATGACAGAGTCGGCTCCGGTGGAGTCCGGCAGCAGCGTCTTTGCGCGCTGGAGCACGCCCAGGTAATAGCAGATGTAATAGCCCGCCAGCAGGAAATAGATGCCGAGCGTGAGCGGACTGCGCTGGAAACTGGCAAACGGGGTGACCTGCACGTGCGGGTTTTGCGCGGCCTGCTGTGCGGTTTGCTGCACAGCCGTGTGCATGGCGGGGTAGATCACCGTGAAACGGTAGATGAGGCGACCCAGCAGCAGCGCGGTGACGCCGAGACCGATGTAGCCGTTGGGCGTGTAGTAACGGCCCTGCGCGGTGGATTCAAACCGGGTATGCAGCAGGGCATAGACACCCAGCCCGATGCCCAGAGCGGCGCCGATGGCGGCGGCGAGGAAGCTCATGCCGGTGCGGAAGGGCGAAACCAGCAGCAGCACACACACCAGCGCAAGAATCACCACGCGCAGCCACAGGCGTGCGGGGCGCAGCGCCTGACGTCCGAAGTTGCGGCGGAAGCGCCGGTACAGGACGAACAGCACCAGCGCGCCGATCCACAGGGTGTTCAGTGCGCTTTCAAGGCTGGGGTGCATGACGGGGTATTCCTTGTAACGGTCCGGTCCGGAGCATCAGTAGTCGCGCTCGCGCACCCGCAGTACGAGTCCGTCGGGCGCGGCGATGCAGACACTGGGGGCACCATCGTAATCCGGTTCCTGCCGGAACGGAATGTCGCGCGCGTCCAGCAGCGCGGTGAGCGCCGCCGGCTGCTCATTCACGAACACCAGTTGCGGCACGCCGCCGCGCTCGTGCAGGCCGAGATTGAGTCCGCTGCGCGCGAGCTGCGCTTGGGCAGGCCGGGCCTGCACGGCGGTGGTGACCAGACCGAGCGTTTCCCAGAAGCCGCAACCAACCGTGCAGTCGCTGCTGGGCATGCGGTATTCCAGGAAATAGCCGCAACCGGATGCCCCGGCATCATGCAACGGTGAATAGGTGCGGGCTTCGAGCAGCGTCACCATCTGCCGGTCCGGCGAGTAGAAGCCGGCTTCGTTGAACTCGTTCTCCGCGAGTTTCCGGAACGCGAATGCGATGCCGGCCTGCTCGAATGCGTCCAGTTGCGCGCGCAGTTCCGGCAGCACGAAGGTCAGCGCCGGCGAGGGGAACGAGTACTTGTGCAGGCCGAGCGCGATGCGGCCGTCGCTCAGCACCGCGTAGGGGTGTTGCCAGATCTCGCCCACCGGGGCCTGGCGGAAGCCGAGCCGTTCGTAGAAGCGGATGGCGGCCAGGATGTCCGTCGTGGCGATGCTGATTTCAAGGAATTCGCCCAGCATGACGCGCTCAGCGTGCGCTCAGCACCGGCTTTTCGGGGTCCGGGCTGTCGAGGCGCGCGCGCACGAGTTGCGCCAGCGCCCGGATGTGTGCGGCATCCGTGTTCAGGGCCGGAATGTAGTGCAGCGTCTCGCCGCCTGCCGCACGGAATGCGTCCGCGTAACGCAGCGCGATCTCCTCCAGGGTCTCGAGGCAGTCCGCGGGAAACCCGGGGCAGATCACGTCCACGCTCCGGGTGCCCCCGGCGGCCAGCGCGTGCAGGGTTTCGAGGGCATAAGGCGCGAGCCAGCGCGCCCGGCCGAAACGCGACTGGTAAACGAGTTGCCAGTCGCTGTCCGCAAGCCCCAGCGCTTCGGTCAGCAGGCGCGCGGTGGCCGCGCACTGCACGGGGTAGGGATCGCCGCGATCCGCGACCCGCTGCGGGATGCCGTGGAAGGACACCAGCAGTTTCCGGCCGCGGCCATGCCTCTGCCAGTGCGCACGCACGCTGGCGGCGAGCGCCGCGATGTAGGCCGGATGATCGTGGTAATCGCGCACCGCATGACCCACCGCGAGCATCGAAGTCCCGGCTTTCAACAGGCTCAGACGTTTCAGGGTCGAGCCGGTGGTGGCACGCGCATACTGCGGATAGAGCGGCAACACCACCACCTGCGTCGGGACCACGGCCAGCAGTTCCGCGATCGCATGCGCCAGCGAGGGTTCGCCGTAACGCATGCCGGTGGCGACCGTCACCGGCACCGCGAGTTGTGATTCCAGTTCCGTTTCCAGTGCCAGCGCGATGGCGCGGGTGTGATGAAGCAGCGGTGAACCCTGATCCGTCCAGATGCGCCGGTAAGCGGCGGCCGAGCGCGCCGGACGGGTGCGCAGCACCAGCCCGTGCAGCACGGGCCACCAGAGGAGTCGCGGCAACGTGACCACGTCCGGATCGGACAGGAATTCCGCCAGGTAACGGCGCAGCGCAGCCGGCGTGGGCGCGTCCGGCGTGCCGAGATTGACCAGCAGCACACCGATATGGGCGGCTTCGGCTGGCGGGTTTTCGGTGGCGGCGGTCATCGGCAAGGCTGTTCCCGGCAGGGTCCGGTGGAATTATGACACGTTGCACGCTTCTCACCGCGAGGGTTTGCGCCTATAGTCGGATCGTACGGGCATACGCCGCACTGCAAAACCAAAAACCGGGGAGAAGCAACATGTCCATGCTCAAGGATTTCCGTGATTTCGCCATGCGCGGCAACGTCGTGGACATGGCGGTCGGTATCATCATCGGCGCCGCCTTCGGCACCATCGTGAAATCGCTGGTGAGCGACGTCATCATGCCGCCTATCGGTCTCTTGCTCGGCAACGTGGATTTTTCCAACCTGTTCGTGGTGCTGAAGGAGGGCGCGAAAGAAGCCGGGCCCTATGCCAGCATTGCGCAGGCGCATGCCGCCGGCGCAGTCACACTCAATTACGGCATGTTCATCAACACCGTGATCAGTTTCATCATCGTTGCGTTCGCGGTGTTCATGTTGATCAGCGCCATGCAGAAGGCACAGAAGAAATTCGGGAAAGCCGAAGCCGCTGCGGAGCCGACCACCAAGGATTGCCCGCAGTGCTTCTCCAGCATCAACATCAAGGCCACGCGTTGCCCGCATTGCACCTCGCAACTCTGATACGCCAATTGAAAAAGCCCCGCAAGGGGCTTTTTCATGTTGTGAGCGGCAGATCGGATCAGCGTTCCAGAATTGCGGTCACGCCCATGCCGCCGCCGGTGCAGATCGAGATCAGGCCGCGACCCGCGCCTTTCTGTGACAGCAGCTTCGCGAGTCCGCCGATGATGCGCCCGCCGGTGGCGCCGAACGGGTGGCCGAGCGCGACGCTGCCGCCTTTCACGTTGAGCTTGTTGCGGTCAATGCTGCCGAGCGGCGCGCTGCGACCGAGTCGCGTGCGGCAGTAGTCGGCCGATTCCCAGGCTTTGAGCGTGCACAGCACCTGTGCGGCGAAGGCCTCGTGGATTTCGTAGAAATCGAAATCCTGCAATTGGAGTCCGGCACGGTCCAGCATTTTCGGCACCGCATAGGTAGGCGCCATCAACAGGCCCTCGCGCGGCCCGTTCATGCCCGCGAAATCCACCGCCGCGACCTCGCCGTAGGCGAGGTAGGCCAGCACCGGCAGATTATGGGCACGCGCCCAGTCCTCCGAAGCCAGCAACACCGCGGACGCGCCGTCGGTGAGCGGCGTGGAATTGCCGGCCGTGAGCGTGCCGCCGCCGCTGCGATCGAAAGCGGGCCTCAATTTCGCCAGCTTTTCCAGCGTGGTGTCGGGGCGCACGTTGTTGTCCTGGTTGGCGCCGGCAAACGGCGTGACCAGATCGTCGAAGAAACCTTCCTTCCAGGCCGCGGCGGCTTTCATGTGGCTGGAATACGCGAGCTCGTCCTGTTCCGCCTGCGTCAGTTTCCATTCCTTTGCCATCAGTTCGCAGGACTGGCCCATCGAAAGGCCGGTGCGCGACTCGGTGACGGCCGGGAAATGCGGTTTGAAATCGCTGGGACGCCAGCGCGACAGCGCCTTCAGACGCTGGCCGAAGCTGCGCGCACGGTTGAGATCGAGCAAAATCTGCTGGTAGTGGCGACCGAACACGATCGGTACGTCGCTTGCGGAATCCACGCCGGCGGCAATCGCGCTGTCGAGTTCGCCGACCGCGATGCGGCTGGCGAGCTCGATGGCGTCCGACAGCGAGGTGCCGCAGGCGCGGTCGTAGTTGTGCCCCGGCGTGTGCGGGGAGAGGCCGCTGCCGAGCACGGCTTCGCGCGTCATGCTCCAGTCGCGCGAGTGTTTCATCACAGCGCCGGCTGCAACGTCACCGATGATCTCGCCCTTCAGGTGGTACTTGTCCACCAGCGCCTTGAGCGCGGCAGTGAGCATGTCGAGGTTGCCGAGCCGCATGTAGTGGGTGTTCATGCGACAGAACGGAATGCGCATGCTGCCGACGACGGCAACGCGACGGAGAGTTTGCGACATGGCGACCTCCAAGCTGGCGAGCGGTTCCGGTTTGAGACCGGAAGACACCACCATGATGCCACAGCCGCGCGACGCCGGTGAACTTGCTATGATGCCGCTCCCGTTTCGAGCGTTGCGCGCCGCCATGGCCAGCCTGTCCGCAAGTCCCGCGTCCGTGCGTCGTGAAACGCTGGCGTTGCTTGCCATTGGCGGTCCGCTGATCGTGCACAATCTGGCGATGGTGGGCATGGGTCTGACCGACACCATCATGGCCGGGCTCCTGGGCGCGAACACGCTGGCGGCGGTCGCGGTCGGCGCCAACATCTGGGCGCCGGTGTTCCTGTTCACGCTCGGCGTGCTCATGGCGCAATCGCCTACCACCGCGCATCTGCACGGCGCGAACCGCGCGCGCGACATCGGCCATTACACGCGCCAGATGGCGTGGCTGTCGCAATTGCTGGGTTGGGGCGGTTTTGCGTTGCTGCGAAGCGCCACGCCCTTCATGCAGGCGATTCACATCGAAGCCGACATCATTCCCGATGCCGGTGCGTATCTCGATGCGCTGGCCTGGGGCATGCCGGGTGTGTGCCTGTACCAGAGCCTGCGTTTCACCAGCGAAGGCATCGGCCGCACCCGCGTGCTCCTGGGCGTCGCCTGCAGCGCGCTGGTGCTGAACGGCGTGCTGGACTACGTGCTCATGTACGGCAAGCTCGGCCTCCCGGCGCTCGGCGCGGTGGGCACGGGCTACGCCACCGCCATCTCCCAGTGGATGATGTTCCTGGTGATGCTCGCCTACACCTGGCACCGCTCCCATTACCGGCCGCTCCAGCTCTACCAGCGCTTCGAGTGGCCGGACCGGTTGGTGCAGAAGGAGCTGCTCTGGCTCGGCGTGCCCATCGCGGTCGGCATCTTCATGGAGTCCAGCCTGTTCTCGGGTGTGGGCCTCATGATGGGCACGCTCGGCACCGACATCGTGGCGGCGCACCAGATCGCGCTCAACTACGCCTCGTTCGTGTTCATGGTGCCCATGAGCATCGCGCTCGCCATCTCGGTGCGCGTCGGACACGCGCTCGGGCGCGGCGACCGGGCCGAGGCGAGGCTCGCCGGCTTCACCGGCATCGGCTTGTGCCTCTGCTTCGAGGTGCTGTCGGCGCTCTCCATGGCGCTCTTGCCGCATCAGATCGTCGGGGTCTACACCCGCGACGCGGCGGTGACGCAGATCGCCGTGAGCCTGCTCTACATGGGCGCGGTGATGCAACTCTCGGACGGGCTGCAGGTGAGCGCCATGGGCGCGCTGCGCGGCTACAAGGATACGCGCGTGCCCATGTTCATCACGGTGCTGGCGTACTGGTGCGTGGGCTTCCCGCTGGCGTGGCTCTTCGGCATCCCCATGCACCTGGGGCCGCAGATGATCTGGGCAGGCTTCCTGGCCGGGCTCACGGTGGCGGCGGTGTTCCTGGTCTTGCGCTTCCTGCGCCTGAGCCGGGTGACCTAGGCCTGAGCTTCTAAGGGTGCAGCTGCCGGTAGGAATCCGGGAGCATGTACCAGCTGCCGTTCCGGCACTGGCCGTTCACCGGCGGCGCCAGATAAGGGCTCAGCTGGTCGCCACCCGCGGCGAGGACGGAGCCGTCCGCGAACGTGACCCGGAGGTTGGCGATGCTCAGGCAGCCCATGCGCCAGATGCCGGTATCCCAGGCCGCGTTCAAGTGCGTGCCCGGCAGGAAGCCTCCGGCGGGCAGCGCCTTGCCCAGGTCGTAGTCATAGGCGTCGCCGCCGGCATCCTTCAGGGTGCTCTGCTTGTTCACCAGGCGCAGGCTGAGTCCGGTGATGGGCTGGTCGCCGGTGTTGGAGAAGCCCATGCCCACGTTGGGTGGTGCGGTGCGCACTTCATAGATGAGCACGGGCAGCTCGGCGGAGCGGTTGTGCTGCTCCCAGCCTGCCAGGCGTTCGGCGTCCGAGGCGCATCCGGCGAGCGGGATCAGGAGCGACAGGCAGAGGAGGC
>DASSRV010000176.1:0-3179 GCA_035701605.1 Gammaproteobacteria bacterium | reverse complement strand
CGCCCACGGTGTAAAACGCATCGTCGCCCGGCCGCCGGTCGCGTGCCAGGTCCGCCGTTCCGTCCTTGTGGTTGGGCACCGCCTGCGACCAGCCCGTCAGCTCCAGCAGCTTTTTGCCATCCGCCGTACTGAACACTATGTGCGCACCCGGCGTGGAGCCTCTGAAGTACTTGCCAATATCCGCCATCGATTTCATCGGCGGCGGCCCCGCCGGCCGCGGACGGTCCACCATGGCCACAATGCGCGAGGAGCGGTACACATCTGCACGGTCCGTCTCGCTTGCGCTCCAGCCCGCCGCATCCGGTTTGGCCACAAAACCATAGCCCGGCGCGGCGACTGCCGGATTGTGCTCCAGGCTCAGGGTCACGCGCAGAATGTTCGGTGCATATGGCTCCAGCACAATCGTCTCGCCCTTCCGGTCAAGTTCCAGCCGCTGGCCCTGTGGCTGGGCAGCGAAGCACGATGCTGTCAGGACTACGCTCGAAATCAAGGCTGCGATTGCTGAAAGCCGAATCATGGGGTTCTCCACTGCCGGGATTGGGTGCAGCCAAAATGCGCCGCGAGTTGAGTGTAAACCGGCCGACGAACGGATTCCCAGGCGTCCCTTCCCCACCCGGCGCGGGAACGGTACGATGAAGCGTGACCCGCGCAAAGCTCCTTTGGCAATCGAAGCTCGTGCTCCTCCTCGTCGTGCCCTGGGTGGCCGCCAGCGTTGTGCTGCAAACGCACTGGTGGGCAGTGCAGGATCAACCTGTCGCCATCTGGACGGTGAGCTTGAGCCTGTTGCTCGGTCTGGTTGCGTTCAAGCTGCGCTCGGCCACCTTCGGCGCAGCGGCCGCCGGCGCTGCCATTACCGCCAACCTCATGTTTGCAACCGCCGTGGTTCCATATTTGCCGTGGAAGACCGCGCTTGTCCCGGTGGTTGCCCTCATGGTGCTCACGGCGGGGGCCACCCGCGCCGGCAGAAAGCAGAAGGAACGGCTTGGCCTGGCAGAAGATCGCTCGGGACGCTCTGCCTCGCAGGTGGCGGCAAATATCGGCGTCGCCGCGATTCTATCCAGCGAGATGTCGCAGTCGTGGATGATCGAGACCCACTGGTTCTCCATCCCCGCGCAGGTCCCCATGGCGCTTTTCACCGTTGGCCTAGCCGCCATCACAGAAGCTGCGGCCGACACCGTCTCCTCGGAACTTGGCCAGGTGCTCAGCGGTCATCCGCGCATGATGACCAACCTGCGCCGCGTCGATCCCGGTACCGACGGCGCCATCAGTCTCGGTGGAACCCTGGCGGGGGTTGCGGCTGCCGCGCTGGTAGCGGCTTCTGGCGCTTTCGCAGTCGACGGTGGCGCGCGCATGCTGTCGCTCAGTCTCGCGGGCGGTGTCTTCGGCCTCTTTATCGACAGCCTTCTGGGCGCAACGCTGGAGCGGCGTGGATGGCTCAACAACGATGCGGTAAATTTCCTTTCAACCCTCAGTGCCTCGGCGCTGGCCATGCTGCTGCTCGCGCGGTTTCCCTACCCCGGCATCGAGCGCATGATGCCCTGACGGCCCCGGCCGGTCACTCCAGGTGCAGGCGCCACGCCGTATAACTCAGAATTTCATGCGCAATGCGGTCGGCATCCGTGTCGGTCACATTCCCCGCCACTGGCACCCGAGGCCGCGGAGAGGTCAGTACGTTCAGGCCATGCGCCGCGCACATGGAGCGAATTCGGAACATGTGCGTATCGTCGCTCACCACCACCAGCCGGTGAAACCCATTCTTGCGCGCAATCACAGACAGGCGGCGCACGGCCTCCACCGTGCTGCGGCTGTGCGTCTCGGCAATAATCGCGGCCTCTGGAACTCCCACGCCCATCAGGAATGTTCGGCCCACGCCACCCTCTGAATAGCGGTCGCCGCCATCGCCGCCCAGGGTGATGATCAGCGGCGCGATGCCATGGTCATACAGATCCTCGGCGTGTTCCAGACGGGCGCGATACACGGGCGAGGGCCGGCCGTCGTACTCTGCAGCGCCGAAGACCGCGATGGCGTCGGATGGCGCCGCCTGCTCCTGCTCCGCCCAGTATTCAATCCGTGTATAAACCCGGTAGCACCACGCGGCGGCAACCGCCGCAGCCGCCAGCAGCGCGAAAAGGCCCCATGGAACGATCAATCTGCGCAGACTGGATATGGGCCTGGCGCTCATGCCAACATCTTACCGCTCCAGCGCCATCACAATTTCGTGTGTGGGTATCGCTCCCTCGCGAAGAATCTGCCATCGCCCCGGTCCCAAGCTCAGGTCCACAATCGTGGTGGGCTGCGACCGCGCCGTGGGACCGCCGTCAATGATCAGCGGAACGCGGTCGCCAATCTGATCCCGGACACATGCCGCGTGGGTGCACTCCGACGCACCCTGCAGGTTGGCCGAGGTCGCCGTGATTGGCAGTCCGAACTTCTCCACCACCGCCCGCGGAATGGCCGCGTCCGGCACGCGCAGCGCCACATTCCCCGTATTGGCCGTCGACCGCAGCGGCAGCTTGGTTCCAGCACGCACAATGATGGTCAGAGGGCCCGGCCAGAACCTGTCCGCAAGCCGGTCCAGCATCTGGTCAGTGCCGCGTCCCAGCTCGTAAACCTGCGCGACAGACGCAATCAGCAGTGACAGCGGTTTGTGCTTCTGCCGCGTCTTGATCTGGTAGATGCTCTCCACTGCGCGCAGGTTCACAGGGTCCACGGCAAGCCCATAAAACGTATCCGTGGGCAGGGCAACCACGTCACCCTTGCGCAGGCACGAAACGATGTATTCAATCCGATCCGGCTGGGGTTCATCGGGATGGACGCGCAAGATTTCCGCGGACAAGAAAGTCTACCTCGGTTCCCGGCTTGCTGAAGCCACAAAGCCGGACGCTAACATAGCGCCGCCTGCGGCGCAAGTGACGCGACGGCTGGGTCGCAATGCACCTTTACGGCATACAATCGCGTAGAAGGTGCGTACAAATCGCTAGATGCCTGTTCGCATTGTACAGAGTAAGCAGAATGCGCGCGTAAAAGAGCTGCGCCGCGCGCTCGCGCATCCCAGCCGCGAGCCCGGGGGACTTATCGGCATCGAAGGCCCCAACCTCGTTGCTGAAGCCCTTCGTGCGCGCCTGCATATTCACTGCATCTTCGCCGCCCACGGAACTGATCAGCACCTCGAGGCACTT
>DASSRV010000175.1:0-2926 GCA_035701605.1 Gammaproteobacteria bacterium | reverse complement strand
AGGCCATTCAAACCCTGTTCGAGTGTCCAGCGCACAAAGCGATCCCAGTTGACGCCGGCTTCGGCACGCACCCGCACGCCCGGACCGTCCTCGTGCACGATCTGCAGGGTTTGTGTAGCGAGCCGCAACACCACGCCTTCGAAATCGCGCGTGAACAGCACGTTGCTGCCTGCGCCCAGCACCAGCAGTGGCTGATCCTGCAATGAGTCGTGACCGAGCAATTCGGGCAGCGCCTCCGCGGAATCGAGTTCGGCGAGCCAACGCGCGCGCGCCGACACCCGGAAGGTGTTGTGCCGATCCAGTGCAGCATTCGGTGTCAGGCGATAAAGAGGGGATGACATGTGTTGTATTACATCCGGCTGGGAAATATGGTGGTATCAAGCCACCCAGTTTTCCAGTTGCAAATCCCTGACCCGGGAAAATTCGCGCAGATTGTCGGTGACGAGAACCAGACCGAGGGCGCGTGCGTGTGCCGCAATCAGCAAGTCGTTGGGGCCGATGGGCGTACCCGCACGCTCCAGTGCATTGCGGATGTCCGCGTAGTGTTCATCCGCCGGGGCTTCCAGCGGCAGCACCTTGAACTGTTCCAGAATTTGCAGCAGCCGTTCGGCGAGCTGTGGCGAGGTGCTTTTGGCAAGACCGAAACGGATTTCAGACGCCACGACGATACTGAGTCCGGAAGACTCGACGCCTTCGCGGACCAGACGACACGCGGCCGCCCCCTGCGGGTGCCGCACCAGATCGGAAACGATGTTGGTATCCAGCAGATAACGCATCCCTGCATTCACATGTTCACGTCATCCAGCGGTTTCAACCCCGCATCCACATCGGGAAAGGGTTCTTCCAACGGCGTCCACGATGCCAGCAATTCCGCCAGCCCGCTGGCACGGCGCAGCGGTTGCACGATCAGCCGGTCGCCGTCTTTCTGGATCGTCACTTCGTCCCCCGGCAATTCGAATTCCCGCGGAATCCGCAATGCCTGATTGCGGCCGTTTCTGAACAGGCGGGCATGGCGTTCCGGGGCTGTCATGGCGACCCCTCCAAGGGTGGCATATGTCAAGCATATGCCACCTGTTGGGAGACGTCAAACCTAGGGGTTACCGCACTTCCGCCGTGCCCTCGTCGCGCGGATCGGCGGCGGCGCTGACCCGGCCGGTGGCGTAATCCCAGGTGACGGCCTGCATGTTGCCGTAGTGCCGGGTCTCGCGCAGCGTGTAACCCATGTTGCCGAGGCCGCTGGTTTCGTCCGCCGTGAAGGCGCCGGGTTCATGGAACACGACATCGGGCACGTACTGCATGTGATAACGCGGCAGGCTCACGATGCTCTTGGCATCGCCGCCGTTGAAGTATTCCAGCGTGCCGAGCAGCACCATGCTGATGATGCGGCTGCCGCCGGGCGTGCCGAGGATGGCCTGACCGCGCGGTGTATAGAGAAACGTCGGCGTCATGGACGACAGCGGGCGCTTGTGCGGCGCAATGGCATTGGCCTCGTTGCCGATCAGGCCGAAGCCGTTGGGCACGCCGGGCTTGGATGAGAAGTCGTCCATCTCGTCGTTCAGCAGCACGCCGGTGCCGGGCGGCATGAAGCCGGAGCCGAAGCGGAAGTTCACGGTGAAGGTGGCGGCCACTTCGTTGCCGTCACGATCCATGATGGAGATGTGCGTGGTGTGCCGGCTTTCCGGTTTTTCCGGGACCACCGGCGCGAGCGCGCTGCTCGGCGTGGCGCGATCCGGCAGGATGCTGGTGCGCAGACCGGCTGCGTAGTAAGGACTCAGCAGCCGTGCCACCGGCATTTTCACGAAATCCGGATCGCCGAGGTAATCGGCGCGATCCCGGTAACTGTGACGCATGGCCTCGATGACGAGGTGCTTGCGCATCAGATCGCTGTCGTGCGCAAGATCGTAGCCGGACAGGATGTTGAGCGTTTCCAGCAGCACGATGCCGCCCGAGGACGGCGGCGGCGCCGAAACAATCCGCATGCCGCGGTAACTGCCGACCAGCGGCTTGCGCTCCTTGACCCTGTAGTCGCGCAGATCGTCCAGCGTCCAGATGCCGCCCACCGCACGCGTGCCGTCCACCAGTTTTTTCGCCAGTTCGCCCTGATAGAAACCCGCATCGCCGTGTTGCGCGATCAATTCCAGGGTGTGTGCGAGGTCCGGCTGCTTCAACAGCCAGCCCGGCGCGGGCGCCCGGCCGTGATCGAGAAACACAGCGGCCGCCGCAGACGATTGCTTCAGCTTGTCAATGCGTGCCGCGATCATTCGCGCAAACAAGGGATCCAGCGCAAACCCGTCGCGTGCGAGCTTGATGGCGGGCGCGAGATCCTGTGCCAGCGTCAGTTTCCCGAAATGCTTGTTGAGATACACCAGCGCCGCCGGTTCACCGGGAATCGCCGCCGACAGCGGCCCGTCCAGCGACAGGCCCGGGGTCACGCGCCCGTTCTTGTCCTGGTACATGTCCGCGGTGGCCGCCGCCGGCGCGTATTCGCGCCCGTCTATCATGGTGTCGTGATTGCTTTTCGCCACGTGCAGCAGCCAGAAGCCCCCGCCGCCGATACCGGAACTGTATGGCTCCACCACCGCGAGTGCGGCGCTCACCGCCACCGCCGCATCGAATGCGTTACCGCCCTCCGCCAGCACCTGCATGCCGGCCCGGGTCGCCAGGGGATGCGCACTCGCCACCGCATCGTGGCCCGGCACGCGCGGCGCCGATGCCAGCGCCAGCACCGGCAAAACGCACAGCAACAGTCCGGCAAGACGCGACTTCATGGCAAGCTCCCGGTATCCGGAAAATGGAGCCGGCAGGTTACTGTTCTCCCGGATTCAAGGCAACCCGCGGGGAGCCGGCCTTGATGTGTGTCAAGGTTAAAGAGGCTCGTTGTGATTAACGTGCTCTATCAAGGGGCCGCGACCGGATCATGCTCCGT
>DASSRV010000174.1:0-2029 GCA_035701605.1 Gammaproteobacteria bacterium | reverse complement strand
CGGCACCGTGACCGGGTCTTCATACCAGGACGGCGAGATGTAGGCGTGTGGGCCCGTGAACACCACCTGCGCCTGGTGCGTGCCGTCGAACAGTTTCCAATGCGGATTGGCGCGGGCCATGTGTGCGAGCAGCGTACCGTGTTGTCCGCGATCGGGGTCCAGCATGAAGGGCAGGTGCGTGGCCTGGATAGCGTCAGCCTGTGCGGTCAGCAACAGCGCAAACGGGTAGCGCTGCATCAGCGCGGCCAGCCGCGTGGGATCGCGCTCTTCGAAGCTTCGGGGTGTGTACATCAGGCGGCCTTTTTCAGTGCGCGCAAGGCCGGATGACGGCGCAGCGCGGGAACCAATTCGTGCTCGAACCAGGGATGATGCTTGAACCAGCCGGTGTTGCGCGGCGAGGGATGCGGCAAGGGCAGATAACGTGGCCAGTATTCGCGCCAAGCGTGCACGGTGTCGGTGAGTGTAGCCTTGCGACGGGCGCCGAGGTAATGCGCCTGCGCATACTGGCCGATCAACAGCGTCAGTTCGAGGTTCGGCAGTTCCGCGAGCAGGCGATCCAGCCACAGTGCCGCGCATTCGCGCCGTGGCGGCAGGTCACCGGACGAGCCCTTGCCGGGATAGCAGAATCCCATCGGTACGATGGCGAATCGGCGCTCGTCATAAAATGTTTCAGGTTCCACGCCCAGCCATTCGCGCAGACGCTCGCCGGACGCATCGTTCCAGGGGATGCCGGTCTCGTGCACCTTGCGGCCCGGCGCCTGTCCGGCAATCAGGATGCGCGCGTCGCGGTGCGCGGCGAGGATCGGTCGGGGTTCCGGAATTTTTCCCTCGCAGGCACGGCAGGCACGGATGTCGCGCAGCAGGCGGTCAAGACGGTTTTGCGGCATGCCGTATAGTATCCGCTTTGTGACCGGCAAAAGGAAAACGACCCCATGCGCGGTGTGCTGCTGGATTTCGACACCATCAGTTTCCGGAACGACGTGTCGCTGGCAGCGCTGGAAGCTGTGCTGTCCGGGTTGACAGTCTTCGGCAGCACGTCGGCGGCGGAACTCGCGTCGCGCCTGAAAGGTGCCGAGGTCATTCTCACCAACAAGGTGAAACTGGATGCCACGGCGCTGACGGCGGCCGCATCCGCAGGTGTGAAACTGGTGTGCATCGCCGCCACCGGCGTCAACAACGTGGATTTGACGGCCGCGCGTGCCCACGGCATCGCCGTGACGAATGTACCGGCGTATTCCACGCAGTCCGTCGCACAGCACGTATTTGCGTTGCTCCTGTCCGTGACCCAGCACCTGCCCGAATATTCCGCCTTGCTTGCCGAAGGGGCGTGGCGGCGCGCACCGCAGTTCACGCTGCTGGACCATCCTATCCGCGAACTGGCCGGCAAGACCATCGGGATTTTCGGTTTCGGCGACACCGGCCGTGCCGTTGCAAAGCTCGCCGAAGCCTTCGGCATGCGGGTGCTAATTGCCGCGCGCAATAACGACGACACGCGCCCCGATCGCATTCCGCTTGATGCGCTGCTGCCACAGGTGGACGTCTTGAGTGTGCACGTGCCCTTGCTGGCGGAAACCCGCGGTCTCATCGGGCAGAAGGAACTCGCGCACATGAAACCCGATGCCGTCGTCATCAACTGTGCGCGTGGCGGCATCGTGGACGAGCAGGCGCTGGCAGACGCTTTACGCGCTCACCGGCTCGGTGGCGCAGGCATAGACGTCCTGTCCGAAGAACCGCCGGCGCGCGGTAATCCGCTGCTCGCACCGGATATTCCCAACCTCATCGTGACACCGCACATCGCATGGGCCACGCGCGACGCACGTCAGCGCGTCATCAATGAAATGGCCGGGAACATCGCGGCGTTTCTGCGTGGAGAGCAACGCAATCGGGTGGCGTGATGCCCTTTATTGACTTACCCATCTTCCTTTTTTCCGTCATGCTGGCGTAGGCCGGTGTCCAGGCCTGTCGCCGGAATTCCATTTCCCGCCACCGAGCCAATGCGCTGAAAAGCAAAGCCTGCCTTAGTAAGCGT
>DASSRV010000173.1:0-2174 GCA_035701605.1 Gammaproteobacteria bacterium | reverse complement strand
ATCAGGTCGTGGTCAATGAGGCCACCCAGCACCACGATCTCGCGGTCCTTTGCCAGTACGCTGGTCTTGATCTGGCGCTTGTTGGTGACCGGCTGACCGCCGACACTGGAGCCGGTCAGGTTGGAAACTTCGGCGTCAATCTTGAGGTGCACCGAATCGCCCTCGTTGATCTGCGGCGTGATCTTGAGCTGCAAACCCACGTCCTGGCGCTGCACGGTCTGGAACGGATTGATGGTGGCGGTGCCGCCGGTGCCGATGCCGCCGGTGGTATTGGTGTACTGGCCGGTCACGAACGGAATCTGTTGCGTGACGTTGATGTCGGCTTCCTGATTGTCGAGCGTGGTGATGCTGGGCGTGGACAGGATGTTGGTGTTGGAATCGCCCGACAGCGCGCGCAACAGTGCGGCAAAGCTGAAGCCGCCGCTCACGATCTTGCCGACACCGAGCGTCAGGCCCTGCGGCACGCTGATGCCGGTGGACACGCCGCCGCTACCCGAGGCGCTGGCCGCGGCCGCGCCCTGGGCCAGACCCGCGATACCGGTACCGGTGTTGCTGAAATCGGTGAGTCCCGCGGCACCGCTGTTGAGCGCATCCGCGACCCAGGTGACGCCCAGTTCCGCGGACTTGTCGGAAGTCAGTTCCGCCTCGATCACCTGCAGGAACACCTGTGCGCGGCGGATATCGAGCTTGGCGAGCACGCCTTCCATGGAGCGCATCAGCTTGGGCGGTGCGGTGATGATGAGCGAGTTGGTGCGCTCGTCCGGAAGCACGGACACGTCGCCGATGCCGGCACCGGCTGCGGCGCCCGCCGCCGCGCCCTTGCCGCCGGCCTGCTGTTTCAGGTCGTTCACGTAACCCTTCAGCTCGTCCGCCAGGTCCTTCGCCTTCGCGTAGTGCAGGTACACGACCTGGGTATTGCCGGTTTCCTGCGGCATGTCGAGGTGCGCGATCAGGGCGCGCACCCGCAGGCGGTCGGTCTTGTCGCCGCTCACCAGGATGCTGTTGCTGCGCTCGTCCGCCACCAGCTTCAGTGGCGGACCGCCTTCGGCGGCACTGGTCTGCAACAGCGAGGTCAGCACCTGGGCCACGTCGCTGGCCGAGGCATTCTGCAGCGGGATGATCTCGATATCCTTGTCGGTGCTCTGGTCAATGCGCTCGATGATGTGCAGCAGACGCGTCACGTTGCTGGCGCGGTCCGAGATGATGAGCATGTTGGCCGGCGTGTAAGCGGCCAGTTGCGCTTCGGTGGACATCAACGGACGCAGCACCGGCACCAGTTGGGCCGCCGAGACGTTGCTGACCTGCACCACCTGGGTCACCACCGCGTCGCCGGGGGTACCGTTGTTGTAGGCGTTGCCGGGCTGCTGGCGCGCTTCGAGCGCCGGCACGATCTTGATGAGCGAACCGGCCGGCACCGCGGCAAGGCCGTGTACCTGAAGTACCGAGAGGAAGGCCGCGTACACCGCATCTTCGTCAATCGGCTTGCTGGAAATCACTGTGACGCGACCCTGCACGCGCGGATCAATGATGAAGTTCTTGTGCGTGATCTGCCCGACCGTGGCGGCCACCTCGCGGATGTCCGCATCCTTGAAATTCAGCGTGATGCCGGCCTCGGCATGCACGGGTCCCGTAGCGAACACCAGCAGCAGCAACATGCAGGCGGCAAACACGCGCCTCAGCACGTTGTCGTGACGGAATGCGATATGTGTCAAAACGACTCCCCTCATTTGTTCGGATCCTGCATTTGCAGCACCTGGGTATGCTGCTGGCCGTTGCGCGTGAACGTGATGCTGACCTGATCGCTGGTCTTGAGCTTGCCCAATATCTTCATGCCATCAGCCGGACTGTCGAGTGAAACGCCGTTCACCGCGGTCACCACGTCGCCGGCGTGCAAGCCCATTTGCGCGAACAGGCGCGGATTGCCGGCCGGGAACACCCGGTAGCCGCCGAACTTGCCATTCTCCATCACCGGCATGGCGCGCACCACGTCCAGCAGTCGCTCCGGATGACTGATGACCTGATGACGCAGTTGCGCGAGGTTGGCGGGCGGCGGGGCATCCTCAGGCGTGCGCAGGCGCGCCCGCGGGCTGGCGGAAACGGCCGTGACCGGACGCGGCGAATGGTCGTCCGCATCGGCGAGTTTGGGCAGGCGCAGCGACTCGACGCGGCCGTTC
>DASSRV010000172.1:0-6909 GCA_035701605.1 Gammaproteobacteria bacterium | reverse complement strand
TCCGGCGCACTCCGGACTGAAGAAAAAGGGGGACTTCGCGTTTCAACCCAAGATGCTGGTCATCAGCGGCATCGCCATCTGCATCGGCGTCCTGTGTGCGGTGGTGGCCTGGGTGCTGTTTCGCCTGATTGGTCTGGTGACCAATCTCATGTTCCATTTGCGCTTTGCCTGGGATTTCGCCTCACCCGCGGACAACCCGCTCGGCGCCTGGGTGATCCTGGTGCCCGTGGTCGGCGGCCTGATCGTGGGATTGATGGCGAGATTCGGCACCGACCGCATCCGCGGCCACGGCATTCCGGAAGCGCTGGAGGCGATCCTCTACGGCAAAAGCATCATGTCGCCGCGTGTGGCGGTGCTGAAACCGCTGTCTTCCGCCGTGGCCATCGGTTCGGGCGGCCCGTTCGGTGCCGAAGGCCCGATCATTATGACGGGCGGCGCGGTGGGCTCACTGGTCGCAACCGCGTTCATGCTGACCGCGAATGAGCGCCGCACGCTGCTGGTGGCGGGCGCCGCGGCCGGCATGGCCGCGACCTTCAATACGCCGATTGCCGCCGTGCTGTTGTCGGTGGAACTGTTGTTGTTCGAGTTGAAGCCGCGCAGCCTGGTCCCGGTGGGCCTGGCCTGCGCGGTGGCGGCGGCGCTGCGACCGTATCTGCTGGGCGGCGGCGCGCTGTTTCACGTGCCGGCGCATTATGCGGTCAGCGATCTCGGTCTGTTGTCCGCCGTGCCCTGTGGCATTCTGGCCGCCGCGCTGTCACTGATCCTGACGGTATCGGTGTACGCCTGCGAAGATGCGTTCCGCAAATTGCCCGTGCACTGGATGTGGTGGCCGGCGCTCGGCGGACTCGTGGTCGGCATCGGCGGCTATTTCGAACCGCACGCGTTGGGTGTCGGTTACGACGTGATTCGCGGCCTGCTGAACGGGCACTACCTGATCGGCGCGGCGTTGATCCTGGTCGCAGTCAAACTCGTGATCTGGGCCATCGCGCTTGGTTCCGGCACCTCGGGTGGCGTGCTGGCACCGCTGCTCATCATGGGTGCGGGCCTGGGCGTGCTGGAAGGCAGCTTCCTGCCGGGCGCAAGTCCGCTGGTCTGGCCGTTGGTGAGCATGGGGGCGGTGCTGGCCGGCACCATGCGCTCACCACTCACCGCCATCGTGTTCTGCCTGGAGCTGACCTACAGCATTGACGTGCTGCGTCCGCTGCTGATCGCCTGCATCGTCGCGCATGCCACCAGCGTGCTGGTGCTGAAGCGTTCGATCCTGACCGAGAAAGTGGCGCGCCACGGCTTCCACATCTTTCGTGAATACAACGTGGACCCCATGGGCACGTTGTTCGTGGCGGACGTGATGACGCGCACGGTGCAATCCATTCCCGGCGACTCGAGCGCCGCGCAAGTGCGCAAGGATTACTTTCATCACGAGACCCAGAAATTCCGCAGCTATCCCGTGACGGACGAAACCGGCAGGGTGTTGGGGCTGGTGACGCGCGCTGAAATCGTGCGCTACTGCGTGGAGGCGCCCGAACGCAGCCTGGCGGACTGGTGTGCGGACATGAAACCGGTGGTGGCCACGCCGGATGCCACCTGCTACGAGACCGCCGGACGCATGGCGCTGGAACGCATGGAGCGCATGCCGGTGGTGCCGGAGGACGGCAGCGGGCAGTTGATCGGCATCATCACGCGCAGTGACATCGTGAATGCCATGCACCGGCATTTCGAGGACGAACAACTGGCCGAGCGCCGGCTGGACGTACTCGGCATCAACGGCCGCAACCGCACACATAAATAGCCGGCCCCGGCGGTTCGTGCCGGTGTCCGGCCGCCTGCTGGGGTAAAATTGCCTGCCCCGAACCCCAAGCCATGCGGAGTGACCTGACATGTTCAGCCAGGACCTGACCATCGCCGGTTTTGACGACGAACTTGATGCCGCCCTGCGCGCCGAACTGGGCCGCCAGCAGGACAATATCGAGCTGATCGCGTCGGAGAATTACGTCAGTCCGCGGGTGCTGGCGGCGCAGGGCTCGGTGCTCACCAACAAGTATGCGGAAGGCTATCCCGGCAAACGCTACTACGGCGGTTGCGAATACGTGGACGTGGCCGAGCGGCTCGCCATCGAGCGCGCCAAGCAACTGTTCGGCGCGGCTTATGCCAACGTGCAGCCGCATTCCGGCTCGCAGGCCAATGCCGCGGTGTACCTCGCGCTGCTCAAGGCCGGCGACACCATTCTCGGCATGAGCCTTGCGCACGGCGGGCATCTCACCCACGGCGCCAAGGTGAATTTTTCCGGCAAGTTCTTCAACGCCGTGCAGTACGGCATTGACACCGCCACCGGCCTGATTGACTACGATCAGGTCGCAAAACTCGCCGAGGAACACAAACCGAAAATGATCGTGGCGGGCTTTTCCGCCTATTCGCGCCGCATTGACTGGCAGAAATTCCGCGACATTGCCGACAGCGTGGGCGCATACCTGTTCGTGGACATGGCGCACGTGGCGGGACTGGTGGCGGCCGGCATCTATCCCGATCCGGTGCAGATCGCGGATGTCACCACCACCACCACGCACAAGACCCTGCGCGGGCCGCGCGGCGGCCTGATTCTGGCGCGCGCCAACGAGGAAATCGAAAAGAAACTGAATTCCACCGTGTTTCCCGGCACCCAGGGTGGGCCGCTCATGCACGTGATCGCCGCCAAGGCGGTGGCATTCCTGGAGGCACTGCAACCGGAGTTCAAGGCTTACCAGCAGCAGGTGCTGGACAACGCGCGCGCCATGGCGGATGCGCTGGTCAAGCGTGGCTACGACATCGTGTCGGGCGGTACCGACAACCACCTCTTCCTCATGGACCTTATAAGGAAGAACATCACCGGCAAGGATGCGGATGCGGCCTTGCATCGCGCCAACATCACGGTCAACAAGAACGCAGTGCCGAACGATCCGCGTCCACCGATGGTGACCAGCGGCCTGCGCATCGGCACGCCGGCCGCCACCACGCGCGGTTTCCGCGAGAACGAGATCCGCGAACTGGCGGGCTGGATCGCCGACATCCTGGACGACATCGGCAACGACAAGACCATCGCTGCCGTGAAGGACCGGGTGCTGGCGCTGTGCCGGAAATTCCCGGTGTACGGCGGTGGCTTGAAGTTCTGATCCGGGCGGGTGACGGAACCAACGCATGCATTGCCCATTCTGCAATCACCAGGATACGAAAGTAATTGACTCGCGTCTGGCGGGCGAGGGCGCGCAGGTGCGCCGTCGTCGCGAATGCGAAAAATGCGGCGAGCGCTTCACCACCTTCGAGAGCGCGGAACTGGTGATGCCGCGCATCGTCAAGCACGACGGCACGCGCGTACCGTTCGACGAGCGCAAACTGCGCACCGGCATGTTGCGTGCACTGGAAAAGCGCCCGGTCGGCACCGAGGCCGTGGAAGCCGCGATTACGCGCATCACGCATCGGTTGCAGGTCGCGGGCGAGCGCGAGGTGCGCTCGCTGACGGTCGGTGAAATGGTGATGGAGGAACTGCGTCAACTGGATGAAGTCGCCTACGTGCGCTTCGCATCGGTGTACCGCAGTTTTCAGGATGCCAACGAGTTTCGCGAGGCGGTGGAAAAGCTGCGCGACGAGGCTGCGCGCGAGGCGCTGGAACGGGAGCAGATGCCGTTGTTGCCGAAAGACGGGCAAAGCGGCTGAACGCATGACGACGGCATTCAGCGCCTTCGATCACGCCTGCATGGCGCAAGCCCTGCAACTTGCTGAGCGCGGCCTGTACGGCACCGATCCCAACCCGCGTGTGGGCTGCGTGATTGCGAAGCAGGGCAATATCATCGGCCGCGGGTTTCATGTGCGCGCCGGCGAGGCGCACGCCGAGGTCAATGCGCTGCACGAGGCCGGCGTCGCGGCGCACGGCGCGGATGTGTTCGTGACGCTGGAGCCGTGCAGCCATACCGGCCGCACGCCGCCGTGCGTGAACGCATTGATCGAGGCGCGCGTGGCGCGCGTGGTTGCGGCGATGCAGGATCCGAACCCGAAAGTCGCCGGTTCCGGATTTGCGGTTTTGCGTGAGGCCGGCGTCGAGGTGGCTGCCGGCCTGATGGAATCGCAGGCCTTGGCGCTCAATCCGGGTTTTGTCAGCCGCATGACGCGCGGCCGCCCCTGGTTGCGCAGCAAACTTGCGGTGAGTGCGGATGGCCGCAGCGCCCTGGCCAATGGCGTGAGCAAATGGATCAGCGGCCCGGCCGCGCGTGAAGACGCACAACACTGGCGCGCGCGCAGCAGCGCGATCCTGACCGGCAGCGGCACGGTTCTGGCCGATGACCCGGCGCTGACGGTGCGGCTGGACGGCGGGACCGGGCACTGGCGGCAGCCGTGGCGCGTGGTGCTGGATTCGACGCTGCGCGTGCCGGCGACAGCCAGGGTGTTCGACGCGCCCGGTCAGGTCTGGCTTGCGACCTGTGTCAGCGACCCGCAGCGTCATCGGCCCTATCTGGCGCGCGGCGCGGCGGTGCTGGTGCTGCCTGCCTTGCAGGGGCGAGTGGATCCGGCGGCATTGCTTGCCGTGCTGGCGGAACGCGAATGCAATGAAGTGCTGGTGGAAGCCGGCGCGGCATTGAACGGCGCGCTGCTGAATGCGGGCTTGCTGGACGAATTGCTTGTATACATGGCGCCACATCTGCTCGGTCAGGGTGCGCGCGGCATGTTCGATCTGCCGACGTTGACCGACATGCAGGCGCGGCACGAGCTGGTGCTGAAGGATGTTCGCCGGATCGGCGAGGACGTCCGAATGATTTTCGACGTGAAGTGAGGCGGCAGTGTTCACAGGCATCGTGCAGGCAGTGGGCGGATTGGTGCGACGCGAAGCGCGAAGCGGCGACGAGCGTCTGCATCTCGATACCGGTACGCTGGATGCCGGTCGGCTCAATGACGGCGACAGCATCGCGGTGAACGGCTGCTGTCTGACGGTGGTGGAGCGGACGGCAACCGGGTTTGCCGCGGACGTGTCGAACGAGACCCTGGTGCTCACCACGCTGGGCAAACTTGCGCCGGGAACGCCCGTCAATCTCGAAGCCGCACTCACACCGGCAACGCCCCTCGGAGGCCACCTCGTGAGCGGTCACGTGGACGGCGTCGGCACGGTACGCGCCCGCCGTGACGACGCGCGCTCGGTGCGCTTCGAGATCGGTTTGCCCGCGGAGCTGGCGCGTTACGTGGCAAAGAAGGGCTCGGTGTGCGTGGATGGCGTCAGCCTGACCGTGAACGCGGTCGGCGACGCCCATTTCGAGGTGAACGTGATTCCGCATACGCTGACGCACACGATCATGGGCGATTACCGGGCCGGTACGCGCGTCAACATCGAAGTGGACCTCCTGGCGCGTTATCTCGAGCGGCTGCTGGCCGGCAAACCCGAAACCTGAAGCGGATACATTGCAGGCATGAAACTCGACAGCATTGAAGACATTCTCGCCGACATCCGCGCCGGCAAAATGGTCATCCTCATGGATGACGAGGACCGCGAGAACGAAGGCGACCTCATCATGGCGGCGGAGCAGGCCACGCCGGAGGCGATTGCGTTCTTCGTGCGTTACACCAGCGGCATCATCTGCCTGCCCATGACCGGTGAGCGGCTCGAAGAACTGCGCCTGCCGCAGATGGTGTCGGACAACACCGAATCGCACCGCACCGCGTTCACGGTATCGGTGGACTACCGGCACGGCACCAGCACCGGCATTTCCGCGCAGGATCGCGCGCGCACCATCCGCGCGCTGGCCGATCGCGCGGCCAAGCCCGCCGATTTCACCCGGCCCGGGCACATTTTCCCGCTGCGTTGCGTCGAGGGTGGCGTGCTGTGTCGCGCCGGCCACACCGAAGCCTCGGTGGACCTGGTGACACTGGCGGGACTCGCCTCGCCTGCCGCCGTCATCTGCGAAGTGGTCAACGACGACGGCAGCATGAAGCGCGGTGCGGCACTGGAAGCCTTCGCGCGCGAGCATCAACTGCGCATCGGCACCATCGCGGATCTCATCAGCTACCGGCTGGCGCGCGAAAAGACCGTGACGCGCATTACCGAGCGCGAAGTGCCGACCGAATTCGGCAATTTCAGACTCTGCGTGTACCAGGACCGCGTGAACAACACGCAGCATTTCGCGCTGGTCGCGGGCGAGGTGGATGCCGCGCACCCGACGCTGGTGCGGGTGCATCTTCAGAACACGCTCGGCGATCTGGTGGGCGTGGCCTGGGATGATCTCGGCTGGCCCTTGCGCCACGCAATGCGGCGTGTGGCCGCGGATGGCGGGGTGGTGGTGATCCTGCGCCAGCCGGAAGACACCGAAGCGCTGGTGGCACGACTGCGCGGCCAACCCGTTGCGGGTGCCGCGGAGGACACGGTGCCGGCGGCCGCGGCACTGCGCACCTACGGCATCGGCGCGCAGATCCTGCTGGACCTCGGCGTGCGGCGCATGCGCGTGCTGAGCCAGCCCAGGAAGATGCACGGCCTGTCCGGTTTCGGGCTGGAAGTGGTCGAGTACGTGCCCTGTGATTGACCGCCGGGGCGCGCGGCGCAACAGCGCCTCGGTTAGAATAGGCGCCACTCTCCAAAGGTTCCCGACATGACCGCCACCCCGAACATTCTCGAAGGTGAAGCCACCGGCGAAGGCGCGCGCATTGCCGTGGTCGCCGCGCGCTTCAATGCCTTCGTGGTGGACAGGTTGGTGGATGGCGCGCTGGACACGCTGCATGCCCAGGGCGTGGCCGACGAGGACATCACCCTGGTGCGCGTGCCGGGTGCCTTCGAATTGCCGCTGGCGGCGCAACAACTGGCGGACAGCGAGGACTACGACGCGGTGATCGCGCTGGGTGCCGTGATTCGCGGTGACACCCCGCATTTCGATTACGTGGCCGGTGAATGCGCACGCGGTC
>DASSRV010000171.1:0-5153 GCA_035701605.1 Gammaproteobacteria bacterium | reverse complement strand
TATCGCCGGTGTCCTGCTGGGCCTGACAGCGCCGGCAATCTGGTTGAGAATGCTGTATCGCCGCCTGCTCGAGCCTTATGCCGAAGCCGCCTGAATTCCGCCCGCTTGCCGATCGCATGCGCCCGCGCGTGGCGAGGGAATTCTTCGGTCAGGCGCATTTGCTGGGCGAGGGCAAGCCGTTGCGACGTGCGCTCGACAGTGGCCATGCGCATTCCATGATCCTGTGGGGACCGCCGGGTACCGGCAAGACCACGTTGGCGCGCATGCTGGCACAGGCGGGACACATGCAGTTCATCGCTCTGTCGGCGGTGATGGCAGGCGTGAAGGACGTGCGCGCGGCGGTGGAACGGGCGCAGGCACGGCGCGCGCAGGATGGCAACGGTACGCTGCTGTTCCTGGACGAAGTGCACCGCTTCAACAAGGCGCAGCAGGACGCGTTCCTGCCCTACGTGGAAGACGGCACCCTGACGTTCATCGGCGCAACCACCGAGAATCCGTCCTTTGAACTCAACAACGCCTTGCTGTCACGCGCACGTACCTACGTGCTGAAGGCACTGACGGCGGAAGACGTTCGCCGCATCATTGACGCGGCGCTGGAAGACGTCGAGCGCGGGCTGGGAGAGCGCGCACTGGTTTTGTCCGAGTCCGCACGGGAACGGCTGGCGCAGGCCGCGGATGGCGATGCGCGCCGCGCGCTCAACCTGCTGGAAATCGCCGCCGATCTGGCTCACGAAACGGATGGCCGCAACGTGATTGGCGACATGGTGATCGCCGAAGTCGTGACGGGCGGCGTGCGCCGCTTCGACGATCACGGCGAGGCGTTCTACGATCAGATCTCAGCACTGCACAAATCGGTGCGCGGTTCGGCACCGGATGCCGCGCTCTACTGGCTGGCGCGGATGCTGGATGGTGGCTGTGATCCTCTATATATAGCGCGCCGGGTCGTGCGCATGGCGTCCGAGGACATCGGCAACGCCGATCCGCGCGCGCTGGTGCTGGCGCTCGATGCCTGGGACGTGCAGGAGCGCCTGGGCTCGCCGGAAGGCGAACTGGCCATTGCCCAGGCCGTGGTGTACCTCGCCTGCGCGGCCAAGAGCAATGCGGTCTATACCGCGCTGGACACGGCGCGGGAAGACGTGCAGCGTTTCGGCTCGCTGGACGTGCCGGTGCACCTGCGCAATGCGCCGACCCGGCTGATGAAGGAACTGGGTTACGGGCGTGCCTACCGCTATGCGCATGACGAAGCGGATGCCTATGCGGCCGGTGAGCGGTATTTTCCGGAGGACATGCCGGACAAAACCTATTATCATCCCGTACCGCGCGGACTGGAAATCCGGATCGCCGAAAAGCTCGCCGAATTGCGTCGCCGTGATGTGGCAGCCCGCAAATCGTCCGACAACAAGCCCGACAAGAAGTAACCCGCCCATGATTGATCCCAAACTCCTCAGGAACAACCCCGAAGACGTGGCGCGCGCGCTGGCGCGTCGCGGGTTCAAACTGGATGTGGCGGCCTGCACCGGGCTTGAAGAGCGCCGCAAGGAACTGCAAACACGCATGGAACAGTTGCGCAGCGAGCGCAACGCCGGCTCGAAGCAGATCGGCATGGCCAAGGCCAAAGGCGAAGACACCGCGCCGTTGATGGCACAGATTGCCGATCTGGGTGAGCGCCTGAAGTCGGCGGAGCAGGATTTCAGCGCCGTGGAGGCCGAGCTGGAAGCCTTGCAGTACGGCCTGCCGAACCTGTTGCACGAAAGCGTGCCGGACGGCGCCGATGAAAACGCCAACCTTGAAGTGCGGCGCTGGGGCGAACCGCGCCAATTCGCTTTTGCGCCGAAGGATCACGTGGACCTCGGTGCCTTGCACGGACACATGGATTTTGAACTCGCGGCCAAACTCACCGGCGCGCGCTTCGTGGTGATGAAGGGTGCACTGGCCCGCCTGCACCGGGCCCTGATCCAGTTCATGCTGGACCTGCACACCGGTCGGCACGGTTACGAGGAAGTGAACGTGCCGTTCATGGTGAACGCGGAGTCCATGCGCGGCACCGGTCAGTTGCCCAAGTTCGAGGAGGACCTGTTCGCGGTCAAGGGCGAACAACCCTGGTACCTGATCCCGACCGCGGAAGTACCGGTCACGAATTTCGCGCGCGCGGAGATTCTGGAAGCGGGGTCCTTGCCGCGTCGCTATGTCGCACACACGCCGTGTTTCCGCGCCGAGGCCGGCTCCGCCGGCAAGGACACGCGCGGCATGATCCGCCAGCACCAGTTTGAAAAGGTGGAACTGGTGCAGATGGTGCGGCCGCAGGATTCCTTCAATGCGCTGGAAGAACTGACCGGCCACGCGGAAAGCGTGCTGCGGGCGCTGGAACTGCCGTACCGCGTCATGGCGCTGTGCGCCGGCGATGTCGGTTTCTCGGCTGCAAAAACCTACGATCTCGAAGTGTGGCTGCCGAGCCAGAACCGCTACCGCGAAATCTCCTCGTGCAGCAACTGCACCGATTTCCAGGCGCGTCGGATGCAGGCGCGCTGGCGCAATCCGGACACCGGCAAACCGGAACTGCTGCACACGCTGAACGGCTCCGGTGTGGCGGTCGGCCGTGCCTTGATCGCCATCATGGAGAACGGCCAGGACGAAGCCGGGCGTATCCGTGTTCCCGAGGCGCTGCATCCTTATATGAACGGGTTGAGCGTTATATAATGCCGCGGCCCTGAATAGCCGGAGGGGTGACCGAGTGGTTGAAGGTACCGGTCTTGAAAACCGGCAAGGGCGCAAGCTCTTCGTGGGTTCGAATCCCACCCCCTCCGCCAGTTTCAAACAAACAGATGGCGCGGTTTTTTTCACGGTAGCGAGTCGGGCTAAAATTCGAACCCACGAAGAAAATAGATCAGCCGGGTTCGACAAAATTGTCTGGAACAATTTTGGACCGCGCGGAGCGCGGACCCCGAAGGGGCGGCGGGCAGGGATGCACCGCCGCAATCCCACCCCCTCCGCCAGGTTGATTCCTGCTCCGATGCGCACCATTGATGTGGCGTCAGCCGATACAGAAATTCGAACCCACGAAATCCCCACTCCTTCCGCCATCACGCGCAGGATCCGATCCACCGGGACGGCGCCGTGAATTCCCTGCACCCGCGCATCCTCGTCATCCGCAACGACAAGCTCGGCGACTTCATGCTGGCCTGGCCGGCACTGGCGATGTTGCGCAGCAACCTGCCGGGCGCGCGTATTGCGGTGCTGGTGCCGGGCTATACCAAGCCCCTGGCCGAGATCTGTCCCTACGTGGATGAAGTGCTGGTGGATCTCGGGCTGTCGGGCGTGTGGCGCAGTGCGCGCATGCTGGCACGACTGATGAAGCAGAAGGAATTCAGCGCCGTCATCACGCTGTTTTCGCGCTTCGACACCGGTCTTGCAACGTGGTTGGCCGGGATTCCCTGCCGGCTGGCGCCGGCCACCAAACTGGCGCAGGTTTTCTACAACCGGCACCTGATGCAGCGCCGTTCGCGCTCCGAGAAACCCGAATACGAATACAACCTGGATCTGGTGCGGGAATTTCTCGCGATACAAGGTGTCGGCGACGTGCTGCCGGTGTCGCCTCCGTACCTTCAGTTTCCGGACATGGAGATCAGGGAACTGAAACGTCGCTTCCGGGAAATGCACCGCATCCCGGAGTCGCACAAGCTGGTGTTCCTGCATCCGGGGCACGGGGGTTCGGCGCACAACCTGTCGCTCACGCAATACGCGGCGCTGGCTCGTAACCTGTATTCACGGCTCGGTCATCACGTGGTGCTGAGTGCCGGGCCGGGGGAAGAACCGCAGGTGCGCGAATTGTCGGTGCTGCTCGGCAATCTGCCGCATACCTGCCATTTCTCGCGTGACGGGCTGGTCCGTTTTGCGCATTATTTGCAGATGTGCGATGTCTTCATCAGCGGTTCCACCGGACCGCTGCACATTGCCGCGGCGCTGAATTGCCGTACCGCCGCGTTCTATCCGGGCCGCCGCTCGGCCACCGCGCTGCGCTGGCAGACCATGAACGATGCCTACCGGCGTCTGGCATTCTCGCCGCCCGCCGGCGGCGAGGAAGACGACATGAGCCGCATTGATGCGGTACAGTGTGCGGGCGAGATCAGCAACCATTTCCTGCAATGACCCGGCACGACGGAATGCTTCCATGAACTCACGCCCTGCACACGAATCCGGACCCTTGCGTCGCCTGCTGATGGCGGCGGCGGTGGTGGCGGCGGCCTGCGTGGTGGTCTTCCTTGGCGCCATCGTCATGGCCGTGGTATTCGGTGTCGGCCTGTTGCTGCTGCTCGCGTTCTACCTGCGCCTGTGGTGGATACGCCGCCGGCTGGGACTGGATCTCAGGCCGCGGCATCCGCGCCGTACCGGCGGCAGCGTCATCGAGGGTGAGTACACGGTGGAGCGCGAGACCCCGGCGGACGACCGCCGCGACGAGCGCTGAGATTTGCGTCCCGCCGCCCGCATTCACAGCGGCCCCATCCGCGGCTAAAATAGCGCCCGCCGGCCTCGCGGGCCGGCACAATCCCGGATTCCCGGCATGCCCGTGGTGCGCACCTCATGCGGACGCACCCGCACGGGCTGGCATGCCGGTTTCCGGGGGTATCCTGAATGCTCACTGGAGCCGCAATGAAGCCCTACAACCAATGGCGCCCGCATCCCTGGCATGGGCTGGACCTCGGTCCGGACGCGCCGGCCGTGGTGAATGCCTACCTCGAGATCACGCCGTTCGACGTGGTGAAGTATGAAGTGGACAAGGCCACCGGCTACCTGCGCGTGGACCGGCCGCAGCGCAGCTCCGCGCACATGCCGGCGCTGTACGGTTTCGTCCCGCGCACCTATTGCGGCGAGCGCGTCGGCGCACTGGCGGGCGAGGGCATTCCGGGGGACCACGACCCGCTCGACATCTGCGTGTTCTCGGAGCGCCCGATCTCGCGCCCCGAAGTGCTGATGAGTGCGCGCGTCATCGGCGGCCTGCGCATGATTGACGGCGGCGAAGCCGACGACAAGATCATCGGCGTGCTGGAAAGCGACAACCTGTGGGGGCATGCGCGCGAGTTGTCGGACCTGCCGCACCTCATGGTGGAGCGGCTGGTGCATTACTTCAGCACCTACAAATGGGTGCCGGGCAAGAA
>DASSRV010000170.1:0-3001 GCA_035701605.1 Gammaproteobacteria bacterium | reverse complement strand
GGTGTTCGTGCTTACGCACAATGTATATTTCCATAAACAGGTCACGTACAACTGGAAACGCAATCCTGACAATTGCCTGAGTGAAGAGTCGTTCTGGATCGTCCATAAGGGTGGGCCGTACTCGCAGTGCGATAGGCATCAATGCAACCCAATCAAAACGTCGTATCAGCTTCTCTGGTCTGAGGTTCGTGAGGCCGAGAAGGCAGGCCAAACGGGCCAGCCTGTCAGCGCACAGATCGAGAACACATTACGACGCATCCTGGAGCATTACTTCAAAATTCTTGGTTCGGTCGACTACAAGAAACTCTGCGACAAGTTTGATGGCTCCGACAAGGTGGTGTGCAACTCTCTGTTCTCGTGGGTTGACGCAGGGTCACATTACGCACTTGATGATGTATATATCACACCGAGCGACGTCGTGATCAATAATGCGCTCAGGGTGTTTAGGGAAATCTTTGAGAAGAGCGGCAATCTGGGGCACTACGAAATGATGAACCCGCCGCTTGCTACAGCCGCAGTTGTAGCATGAATCTGAGGACTGGCGCATCGTTCAGTTCTCGCGGCGCTCGGTTCATCGCCAAGATCTTCTCGACGCTCTGCATTACTCACAATCCGGCCAAAAGGGAATGGATAGCATGAGTGCGCCGCTGTGCGGGTCTCCGCTGAACTGAAACGTTAGAATTCATACTATATTTATCAAATCAGCTAACAAAAAACTCAACTTGCGCGCTTTGCAATGGCAGTGCTGAAAAGACCTGGATAGTGCGCGGGCCAATGCAGCCCGAATCATTCAAATAGCCATGAGCGTTCACCTCTTTTCTTCACACCCCGTCGGAGCGTGCCGATGCACCGAAGCGAGCAAGGTTAGCCCGAAGGGGCGCGGACAGGATGTCCGCGCTCCCATGCTCGGCACAGGGAAGTGCCGTGCATGGGACTCCGCAGCGCAGCAAGGTGCGAGGGAAGTCGCGCAGCGACCACGCGACCGGGGAATGGTTTTGGGCACTTTTGCCGAAACAAAAGTGCCCCGCCCGTGGGTGCGGGAACCCACAATCAACAAAGAGGCGGCGCAGCCGCACTTAATCAAAACTGGATTCCCGCTGTCGCGGGAATGACGAGAGAAGCGGCCGAAGGGCGCGCTTAATCTGGACTGGATTCCCGCTTTTCCCGGAAACTGCTCCTGCGTTTCCGGGACTTCCACCATCCTGGCGGTCGTGCAGGAATGACGAGAGTGGTGGCGTAGCCGCGCTTTATCAAGACTGGATACCGGCTTCCGCCGGTATGACGAATGAGGCGGCGCAGCCGCACTTCATCAAAACCTGGATTCCCGTTGTTCCCGGAAACTGCTCCTGCGTTTCCGGGACTTCCGCCATCCTGGCGGTCGCACGGGAATGACGAGCGTGGCGGCGAAGCCGCGCATCACCTACTTGACTGCCCTCCGCAACCGCCGATAAAAACCCGTCTCGGCCTCGGCGCAATGATCGAGCTCATTCGCCAACAAGCCGTAATCCATCGGCATCCGGTCCTTGCACATCTTGGCGGCATGCAGGGCGAAGCGCCGCCATTCATCACCAATGGTGGTCAGTTCATCGGCGAGTTCGGTCAACGCGGGGCGGTTCAACAGGCCGGCAGCTTCCTGCAGGAAGGAGGCGTACAGGAAACGGAAGCCGGCGCCGCCGGTGCCGATTTCTTCCTGCATGCGCACGATGTGGCCGAGCAGGAGTTTGTTGTGGTGCAGCCTGGCGGGATCGAGCCGGCGGATTTTGCGCGCCACGGTGCGGATGCCGCGCACGCCCAGGATCGGCACCGGCGTGTAGAGCATCATGCCGGTGGTGAACCGGATGGCCTTGTGAATGGCGCGCGGCAGGTCCGGGTTGCCGGGGATGAATTCCGGGTAATACAGCAATCCTTTCGGAGCCAGCACGCCGCGCGTGAAGCGGGCTTTTTTCAGCGCCTCGGCTTCGCACTCGACCCGGATGTCAATGACCGGATCGCTGATGAGGTAGTTGTCGCCGCGCCGGCCGTACACCACGAGATTGTGTGCGTTGAAATGAAAGCGCATGTCGGGCGGAAAGTAGGTCAGCCAGTAGGCCGAGGTCTGTATGCCGACGACGCGACCCGCGGCGAGGCAGCGATCCAGCGCCGCCATGCCGGCCTCCGGATCGCGGAAGCGCTCGACGTGCATGCGGATGCCGAGCCGACGCGTCAGTCCGCGGATGACGTGGCCCGGTGGCATGCGGTAGGCGAACAAGGGCAGGCCGCCGAATTTCACGAACGGCAGGTAGGCGTAGCTCAACGCACCGGAAATGCCGAAGGCCATGGGTTCGGAGAGGGCGAAATTCCCGTGCCGCAGCAGTGCGGAGATTGCGCCGCTCTCGCAATGCGCGCTTTGCCGGTGATCGAAGGGGATTTCGATGTCGCCGTGCGAGATGTCGGAGGCAACGACGGCGTTCAAGGCTCGTCCGGCAGGCGATCAAGCATGTCCGGCGTTTTGCCCAGTGCTTCGGCATAGCGTGCACGCACGGCGGCGGACAATGTGCCGAACACGCCGGGCCGGAGATGCCGGCGCACGCGCCATTTGAAATAGCCGGTGCTTTGCGCCAGGAGGGTCAGGTCCATGCGCTCGCGGCACATGTGGTATTCGAGCGGAGAGGCGCGTCCCGCACGCGCGCGTTGCCAGGCGTCGCGCGCAGCCTGCTCGTATTCCGCGATGGCCTGATCGAGCACGATTTCCTCGGCTTCCCAGCCGTTGCAGGGCGCACCCACGTAGTGCCCGTCCCGGTTCTGGGCGTACAGGAGTTTGCTGTGCCCCATGAAGGCACGTGCCTGGTCCTGCGGGACTTCATCCAGTTTCATGCGCCGGTTTTTCCTTCGGCATCGCAGACCGTGAGGTGTATCCAGGCGGTATTGAATCGCCCGCTCTCCGGTACGTAGCACAAGAGCCGCTGGCCGCGTTGCAGTTTGCCGGAATGGAACAGTTCTTCCAGCATGATGTAGATGGAGG
>DASSRV010000169.1:0-2516 GCA_035701605.1 Gammaproteobacteria bacterium | reverse complement strand
CATGCGTTGCAGCAACGTCGCCAGTTCATCCAGCACCATCTCGTAATCCGGGGCTTGCTCATCCATCTGCGCGACGATGCCGAGTACACTATTGCCGTCTCCTGACGCTAACGCATCGATCAGGTTACGGACATGTTTCTTCTCGATGCTGCCCAGCATGCTGCGCACGTCGTCTTCACGCAGTGCGCCCCCACCATAGGCAATGGCCTGATCCAGCAGACTCAGCGCGTCGCGCATACTGCCGTCCGCGGCATGCGCAATCAGGACCACCGCTGCCGGTTCCTGAGCGATTTTTTCCGCTTCCAGGATATGCTTCAGGTGCGCCTGGATCAGACTGACCGGCAAACGCTTGAGGTTGAATTGCAGGCAGCGCGACAGCACCGTGATCGGGATTTTCTGCGGATCGGTGGTGGCCAGCAGGAATTTGACGTGCGGCGGCGGCTCTTCCAATGTCTTCAGCAACGCATTGAATGCGTTCTTTGACAGCATGTGCACTTCGTCAATGAGGTACACCTTGTAGCGTCCGCGGGTGGGTGCATACTGGACGTTGTCAGTCAGTTCGCGCGTATCGTCCACACCGGTGCGCGAAGCAGCGTCCACCTCGATCAGGTCCACGAACCGGCCCGCGTCAATTTCGATGCAGGCGCTGCACTCCCCGCAGGGGTGTGAACTGACTCCCTTCTCGCAGTTGAGCGATTTGGCCAGAATCCGCGCGATGGTGGTCTTGCCCACGCCGCGCGTGCCGGTGAACAGGAATGCGTGATGCAGCCGATCGTGATCCAGCGCATTGATGAGCGCTTTGAGCACGTGTTCCTGGCCCACCATTTCCGCAAAATTGCGTGGGCGCCATTTTCTCGCGAGAACCTGATAGGACATGGGATCGTGTCGTGATGGCTGGCTGCGCGGCTGCAAAGCGCCGTGCAGCTACTTTACCAGAGGGGGCAAGCGAGCAGAACCTTGCGGAATTGAAAGGCGGCAGCCTGTGTCAGCCCGGCCCCGGCGCTCGAGGCCACTGCTACCGCTGCTCCCTTCCGGGCCTGACGGGATTTGCAGCTTGTCGTCGCGGGGAGGCCGGCACAGACTGCCATGGAACCCTGAACAATCAGGAACGGGCGTTGACCTCGCGGGTTCGAACCCCGCCCAACGCCGCTCCATCCTGCGTTGAACCTGATTCAATGCCACTGCCAAATCTGGCGGAGAGGGCGGGATTCGAACCCGCGATACGGGGTTACCGTATACACGCTTTCCAGGCGTGCTCCTTCGACCGCTCGGACACCTCTCCAGATTCGAGACAAGCCGGCGCCGCGTGTGCCGGATTTTTGCGGGCGGCAAGGTTACCCGAAGGGTCCGCCACTGGCAACCGCGGGAGCCGCGGTGCTGCCCGCGACTGGTGCCGGCGCTGCGGGCGTTGTCGCGGCCGGTTTCGGCGTCACGGAGGATGTCGGCGTGATGACCTCCGGTGGCGTAATCAGGCAGGCGCCCTTCGCATCGAGGTCCGTGCGTTTGCCGCTCGCGGCGGTTTCTCCCGGGATGGCATAGGCGGAATCCGGCTTGGGCTGATTCAGGTTGGAGGGCGCCTTCAGGGGCGGGGCGGCGCTGTTGGTATAATAAGGATGCGGGTTGCCGCAAGGCAGCCCGGCGCAAGCGCTCAATGTCAGCACCGATAACAAGGCAACAGCCGCAATAATTCTATACATGTGTTTCCCGGGGGTTGAGAAATCAGGATACGCCGGCCGCCTGCATGGCGGCGCGCACCCTGGCATAGCTGTCCGGCGACAGGGGCAGCAGGGGCAGCCGGATGCCGGTCGGGATGCGCCCCATCTGCGCAAGCGCCCATTTTACAGGGGTTGGGCTGGGTTCGATGAACAATTCCTTGTGCAGCAACTGCAATTGCCGGTTTATCGCTTCGGCCCTGTCGCGCTCACCGCCACGTGCGGCCACGCACAGCGCGTGCATGAGCCTGGGCGCAACATTGGCCGTGACCGAAATGACACCGGCTCCGCCTGCCAGCATGAATTCCAGGGCCGACGCATCGTCGCCACTGATCAGCAGGAACGCTTCGCCGGCCCCTTCCCGGATGGCGCGCACGCGTTCCAGCTTGCCGGTGGCCTCCTTGATGCCGACGATGTTGCTTGTGCTCGCGAGGCGTACCACGGTTTCAGGCAGCAAATCGGTGGCGGTACGGCTCGGTACATTGTAAAGGATGATCGGCAACGACACGGCCGCGGCAATGGCGCTGAAATGCCGGTACAGTCCTTCCTGGCCCGGCCTGTTGTAGTAGGGCGTGACCAGCAGTGCCGCATCCGCGCCCAGCACCTCGGCCTGGCGGGTCATTTCGATGGCATGTGCCGTGTTGTTGGAGCCGGTGCCCGCGATCACCGGCACCCGGCCGGCAGCGGTCCGGATGCTGTGTTCGATAACCTTGAGGTGCTCGGACACCTCCAGGGTCGCGGATTCGCCGGTGGTGCCGACCGCCACAATGGCGTCGGTGCCTTCCGCGATCTGCCACTCGATCA
>DASSRV010000168.1:0-2610 GCA_035701605.1 Gammaproteobacteria bacterium | reverse complement strand
GGCACGCCGCAGGGCGTTGGAAGCAGATTCATCATTGGAAGCCGGCGTTGCAGACCTTTCAGATCCTGTTTGGCGAAGAGCGCGTGCCGGTGGCTGCATTGCAATGAAAAATCGCAGTTACACAGTTCGTTTGACAGACCCAAATCAGTGGCTTGCGGCATACTGAATGGGGGTGCATGCAACCCTCTTTGAAAACACCCAGGCGAGGCTAACATGACCCGAACCGCCATTTTCACCGATCAGGCCCCACGCGCCATTGGCCCGTATTCGCAGGCAGTACGCGCCGGCAACACGGTGTATCTGTCCGGCCAGATCGCGCTCGATCCCAAAACCGGTGAACTGGTGCAGGGTGGCATCGAAGCCGAGGCGCGACGCGTCTTCGAGAACCTCAAGGCGGTGGCGGAAGCCTCGGGCGCCGGATTGGCCGAAGTCGTGAAGCTCAACATCTACTTGCTCGATCTCGGGCATTTCGCCGCGGTCAATGCCATCATGGCCGAGTATTTCAAGGAGCCCTATCCGGCACGTGCCACACTCGCGGTCGCGGGATTGCCGCGCGGTGCGCAAATCGAAGTGGATGCGGTGATGGTGGTGTGACACCGTCGAACACATCATCCGCGGAGGGTTCGATACCGGTGACGCAGCTGCGCGGCGTCGGGCCGCAGTGGGTAGAGCGGCTGGCGCGACTGGGCATTCACACGGCCACCGATCTCCTGTTTCATCTTCCCTTGCGCTACGAGGATCGCACCCGTGTGACACCCATCGGAGCCTTGCGCCCCGGCGTGCCGGCGGTCATCGAAGGCGAGGTCGAGCTGGCGGAAACCGTGATCCGACGCCGGCGCATGTTGCTGGTGCGGCTCAGCGACGGCACCGGCGCAGTGATACTCCGGTTTTTCCATTTCAACCGGACACAGGCGGAGGCGTTCGCGCGCGGCGTCCGGTTGCGCTGTTACGGCGAACCGCGCCCCGGCCACGCCAGCCTGGAAATGATTCATCCCGAGTATCGCACGCTCATACCCGATGTATCGGTTCCGCGAGACATGACGCTGACGCCGATTTATCCCGCCACCGAAGGCATTACCCCGCCCCGTATGCGGTCACTGGTGAGACAGGCCTTGCAGTTTCTCGATACGCATCCCGGCCTGTTGCAGGAACTGTTGCCCGCCGAAGCCTTGCCACGAACGTTTGGTACGACCTTGACGGAAGCGGTGCGCTACGTGCACGAGCCGCCCGCTGATGCGCCGCTCGCCGAACTCCTGGAGGGCACGCACCCGGCGCAGCAGCGGCTGGCGTTCGAGGAACTCCTGGCCCACCATCTGTGTCTGCGGCAGTTGCGACTGGCTGCCGAGCATGCGCGCGCACCGGTCATGGCCCTGCACTCGGCGCTGCCGCAACGGTTCCGGGACAGCTTGCCGTTCCGGTTGACCGCGGCGCAGTCGCGCGTGCTGGAGGAGATCGTGCGCGACTTGCACCAGCCCCACCCGATGCTGCGGCTGGTGCAGGGCGATGTCGGTTGCGGCAAGACCGTGGTCGCGGCAGTGGCGGCGCTGACGGCCCTGGACGGCGGGTGGCAGGTGGCCCTGATGGCACCGACCGAATTGCTGGCCGAGCAGCATTACCGGAATTTCGTCCAGTGGTTCGCGCCGCTCGGCATCGAGCCCGTGTGGTTGAGCGGCAGTCTCAAACCGGCGGCGCGACGTGCAACATTGGAGGCCCTGTGCGAAGGTCGCGCGCGTTTCGTGATCGGGACGCACGCCCTGTTCCAGGAGGACGTGGCTTTCCAGTCGTTGGGGCTCGTCGTCATTGACGAACAGCACCGTTTCGGCGTGCACCAGCGCCTGAGTCTGAGCGACAAGGGCGCGCGCGGGGAGATGCGCCCGCATCAGCTCATCATGACCGCGACGCCAATTCCGCGCACGCTCGCCATGACCGCGTATGCGGATCTGGACGTGTCGTCCATTGACGAATTGCCGCCCGGGCGCACGCCCGTGAAGACCGTGGTGGTGTCCGAATCACGCCGTGCCGAAGTGGTGGCGCGCGTGCGGCATGCCTGCGCGGCGGGCAGACAGGTGTACTGGGTCTGTCCGCTGATCGAGGAATCCGAGCTGTTGCAGTGTCAGGCCGCGGAAGAAACCGCGGCGCTGCTGAGTGCCGCGCTGCCCGAGTTGCGCGTGGGACTGGTGCACGGCCGCATGAAGCCGGCACACAAGGAGCGTGCCATGCGGCATTTCCAGTCCGGCGACACGCAGTTGCTGGTCGCCACCACCGTGATAGAAGTCGGTGTGGACGTGCCGAACGCCAGTCTCATGGTGATCGAGAATGCCGAGCGATTGGGTTTGTCGCAACTGCACCAGTTGCGCGGCCGGGTGGGGCGCGGCAGCTTGGAATCGGGCTGCGTGCTGCTGTACCGTGCGCCGTTGTCGAGCGCCGCGCGCGCACGGCTCAAGGTCCTGCGCGAGGTGCAGGATGGTTTTGAGATCGCGCGCCGCGACCTCGAATTGCGCGGCCCCGGCGAGATGCTGGGCACGCGTCAGGCCGGGGAAATGCGGCTGCGCGTTGCCGATCTGACCCGCGATGCCGGCCTGATCGCCGGCGTGCAGGCGGCGGCCACCC
>DASSRV010000167.1:0-2470 GCA_035701605.1 Gammaproteobacteria bacterium | reverse complement strand
GATCATTCATCAGCATCCGGCCGCAAACGGCGCCGCCATCGGCGACACCAGCCACCGCGACTTCCGCCGTCTCGCGGCCGCGCTGCTATCCCTGGACGACGGCGGCGTTGCGCTCAACGTGGGCAGCGCCGTGATCATGCCCGAGGTGTTTCTCAAGGCGCTCACCATTGCGCGCAATCTGAACGCGGGAAAGCCGCAGGGCTTCGTCACCTGCGACTTCGACATGCAGCGCCACTACCGCCCGCACGTGAACGTGGTGCAGCGCCCCACGCTGCAGAGCGGCAAGGGGTACGAAATCACGGGCCATCACGAATTGATGATCCCGCTGCTGGTGTGGAGCGTGCTCGACGAATTGAGCCGCTGAAGCCGCCGGGTCTCAACCCGCGGCAGCCGGTGCGCCAGCGCTATGGCTGGCGCAATACCCGGCTCAGTTGACCGACGTGCTGGAAAAACGCTCGCGCAGCTTGCGCGCCGTGCCCGGACTGAAAATCCGGATCAGCACGTAAATCACCGCGCCCACGATTGCGATCTTCACGGCCCACACGAGAAGGCCCAGCAAAATCGCAAAGAGCACGCCAAACAGACCGAACGCCAGCTTGAGTACGAACAGCCCCGCCAGCGCCAGCAGTCCTACCATGAAGATTGTGCGGAACATGGTTCCACTCCTTTTATATCCGGCCATTGCCTGTCTCCGGTAAACCATAACACGCGCGCCGCCGATGCGGCCACCGGTTCGCCTCATATCCTACGGCCCTTGCGGAAGCCGGTTTCGCCTCTGGAAAAATGAGCCATAACCGTGTGAATACTAGTTTACCGGTTACGAATTGCTACCGCTCGTGTGTCCCAGCACCTAGATTCCGCCCCGCACGCAACTTCTTGCGATTCCTATGCCTGAAGCACTTTACCAGATAGCGGGACGACACCGGGTGGAGCCCCTCCCGGCGCGGAAACCGGCGTGGTTCAAGGTTCCGGCGCCCGGCGGGCCCAACTACCTGCGACTCAAGCACCTCATGCGCGATCTGGACCTCCACACGGTGTGTGAAGAGGCCCACTGTCCCAATGTGGGCGAGTGCTGGGAACACGGCACGGCCACGTTCATGATTCTGGGTGACGTCTGCACGCGGAACTGCGCCTACTGCGCGGTGTCGCACGGCCGCCCGCCCCGCTTCGACCCCAGCGAGCCCGAACGCGTGGCCGAAGCCGCCGCGAAAATGGGACTGCGGCATGTGGTCCTCACCTCGGTGGACCGCGACGACCTGCCAGACTTCGGCGCCTGGGCGTTTGCCGAAACGGTGCGACAGATCAAGGCCGCACTGCCCGGGACTTCAGTGGAAGTGCTGGTCCCCGACTTCCAGGGCAACGAAGACTCCATCCGGACGGTGCTCGATGCGCGCCCGGACATTTACGATCACAACACGGAGACCGTGCCGCGCTTGTACAAGCGGTGCCGGCCCGGCGGACGCTACCCGCGCGTCATGGACATTTTCCGCGCCTCGCGCCGCATCGCGCCGGACATTCTCACCAAGACTGGGCTCATCCTCGGCATGGGCGAGACAAAGGAAGAAGTGGTAGCCGTCATGAAGGATCTGCGCGCCGTGGACGTGGACATCCTCACGCTCGGCCAGTATCTGCGCCCGTCCGACAGCCACATCCCGGTGGATCGCTACCTCACACCCGACGAGTTCAAGGAATTCCGCGACATCGGCATGACGCTGGGATTCAGGCACGTCGAGTCGGGCCCCCGGGTGCGGTCCAGCTACCACGCGTGGGAACAGGTGGTTCAGGCAGCACGCGCATAATCTCCGGCGCGCCCCGACGGGCTGGCGCCGACCTCAAACTTTAAAGATTCAGTATATGGCGAAGAAGAAATCCAGTTCGGCCTCCGACTCCGGGCATCTCGAGATGCTCCGCAGCATGCTGCTGCAGCGGCGCTTTGAAGAGCGCGCGGCCGAAGCGTACGCGCTCGGCAAAATCGGCGGCTTCTGTCATTTGTACATCGGACAGGAAGCCGTGAGCACCGGCAGCGAAGCCGCGCTGCGCCCCGACGATTACGTCATCACCACGTACCGCGACCACGGCCAGGCGCTCGCGCGCGGCTGCACGCCCCGCGCCGTCATGGCGGAACTGTTCGGTCGCACCGATGGCCTGGTGCACGGCAAGGGCGGCTCGATGCACATGTTCGACGCCGGCACAAACTTTCTCGGCGGACATGGCATCGTCGGTGGCCACGTACCCATCGCCACCGGCGTGGGCTTCGCCATCAAGTACCGCGGCGGCGATCAGGTCTGTGTGTGTTTCATGGGCGAGGCCGCGGTGAACGGCGGCGCGTTTCATGAATCGCTCAACATGGCTGGCCTCTGGGGCCTCCCGGTGATCTACGTGATCGAGAACAACCGCTACGGCATGGGCACCGCCATCGAGCGTGCGTCGTCGGTGAAGGAGCTCTACACGCGCGGCCGTTCTTACAACA
>DASSRV010000166.1:0-3738 GCA_035701605.1 Gammaproteobacteria bacterium | reverse complement strand
GCGCGTCTTCCACCGCGAGTTCGTGCAGCTTGAATTCCGACTGCATCTCGCCGAGTTCTTCGGGCGAGGGATCGTGCAGGGCCACCCACACGAAGCAGTCCGGGCGACTGACCCAGTCGCTGATGTCCTGCTGCGGAATGTCCTTGAGTTTCTTGCCTTCCTGATAAACGACACAGTTGACCAGCATGTCGTGCCTCCCGTGCCTGTCGCACCCGTCACGGAATCTGGATCTTGCCTCCGCCCTTGGTACCGAGGCCGCCCAGGCCCCCGCCTTTCATGTCCGGCACCACGATGGATGAAGCGGCCTGGCGGCGCAGTTCGCGCAACTGCTCCATGGTGTCCTGGATCGCGAGATTTGCAGCGGCGGTGAATTTCTTGAACGCGTCGCTGAGCGAGGGCGCGTCAATCCTGAAATTCACCGGCAGCGTGCCGGCCGGCGTCAGCAGGCTGGTTTCACCTATATACAACGTGGGCCGCACCGGATCGGGACTGCCGTCCTGCTTCACCGGCGTCATTTGCCGCAGGGTGCCGACCTTCTGATCGGTGAACACCTCTTCACGGTACAGATTGCCGAGATCCATCTCGAATTTCGCTTCGTCAGCCTGCTCTGCCATGCCGTGTCCGCCTGAATGCCATCGTGTGCGGCTATGGTAGCAGGTCGGCGTGGGCTGCGCGCGGATAGTACAATGCGCAGATTCACGTCCCTCTCAACAGCTCGGAGTTTCAGCAGCATGGCAAGAATCGCGGTATTGGGTGCCGGCATGGTCGGTGGAGTGATGGCGCGCGACCTGGCACAGGCGCACACGGTGACGGCGGCGGACCTCAGCGACAAGGCGCTGAACCGCCTGGCCGGAACCGGAGTGAACACGCAGCGCCTGGATCTCGGCGACGCCGCGGCGCTGAAAGCCTTCGTCGCCCCGTTCGATCTGGTGGTGTGCGCGGTGCCGGGCTTCATGGGCTATCGGACCCTGCGCGCCCTGATCGAGGCCGGCAAGCGCGTCGCCGACATTTCCTTCTTCCCCGAAGACGCGCTGGAGCTGGACGCGCTGGCGAAGAACCGTGGCGTGAGCGTGATCGTGGACGTGGGCGTCGCGCCCGGCATGGACAACCTGATCTTCGGTCATCACGACGCGGAAATGAAAGTCACGCGCTTCGAGTGTCTGGTGGGCGGTCTTCCGAAGCGTCCGCATCCGCCGTTCAATTACAAGGCGCCGTTCTCGCCGATTGACGTGATCGAGGAATACACGCGCCCGGCACGCCTGCAACGCGGCGGTCGCGTGGTCACGCTGCCGGCGCTGAGCGAACTCGAACCGGTGGAATTCGAGGGCGTGGGCACACTCGAGGCGTTCAATACCGACGGCCTGCGCTCGCTGCTCAAGACCATGGCGCATGTACCGGACATGGCGGAGAAAACCCTGCGCTATCCCGGTCACGTCGCCCTGATCGAGGCGCTGAAGCAAGCCGGCTTTTTCGGCGAAGCGGCATTGGATGTGAACGGCATGAAAATCGCGCCGCGCGAGCTGGCCGCGAAACTGCTGATTGACCAGTGGAAGCTGGAGCCCGGCGAGGCGGAACAGACCCTGATGCGCATCACCGTCGAGGGCGAGGAGCAGGGCCGGCGCGTGCGGCACATCTGGGAAGTGCACGACGAGTTCGACCCCAAAACCGGCTTCACGTCCATGGCGCGCACCACCGGCTTCACCTGCACCGCCGCCGCCAACCTGCTGCTGGAAGGCCGCTTCGCCACGCCCGGCGTGCACCCGCCGGAAGTGGTGGGGCGCGACGCGGCCTGCTTCGAGTTCGTGAACGGCTACCTCAAGGCGCGCGGCGTGGTGTACCGCCACCGCAGTGAAGCGGCCTGAGCACGCGGTCTGTTAAAATGGGCAGGTAGCCAGCGAGGTCCGCGTCATGTCACCTGAAGAACTGAATTTCGAGAGCGCCGCGCGCCAGATGGTGGAACTGGCGAACCAGATGGCCGATGAGAACCCGGATGCGGACATCTGGGACATCGCCGATGGCCTGCTGGCCGGCGCGGTGCATTACTGGCTGTATTCGCGCCAGCCCTGCGAAGACCCGATGTGCGAGGACTGCGCGCCGGTGTCCACCATGGAACTGCGGCAGGCCGCACTCAAGCAGTTGATCCAGCAGTTCTCCGAAGACAGCGATTACTACCACGCCCCGACCGATACCAAGGCCGCCTGGGCCTGAGTTTCCCGATGACCGGCCTCCAGTGCTGGAAATGCGGCGCGCCGCTGGAAGGCGTACCAATGCCGCTGTCGCGCCTGTCCGAATGCCTGGCCTGCCACGCCGAACTGCACGTGTGCCGCCAGTGCACGCTGTACGATCCGCGCAAGGCCGAAAGCTGCGACGAACCGCGCGCCGATCCGCCGCTCGACAAGACGCGCGCGAATTTCTGCGAATTCTTTGTGCCGAATGCAGGTGCCTGGCAGCCACGCGATGATACGGCTGCGGATCAGGCACGCGCGGCATTGGAAAATCTTTTCAGCAAGAAGCAGGGGTGATGCAGCAGCGACTTTCAGTCGCGACCGCGGACATGACCTGTTGCGCCCGCTGGGCGAATGGCGCAGCGTCATTCCCGCGCAAGCGGGAACCCATGGCCTGCTTCTGGAAGAATGCAATTCAAACGTAACGCACGCCGGTGATGTAATACAGCGTTTCCCCGCCCGGCGCCTTGAACCGGATCTCGTCGTCCAGGCTTTTTCCGAGCAATGCGCGCGCCAGCGGTGAATCCATGCTGATGTCGCCGCGCGCGGGATCGAGTTCGTCCGGACCCACGATGCGGTATTCGGTTTCATGGCCCGCCTTGTCTTCCAGCCTGACCCAGGCGCCGAAGAACACACGGCTGCGCTCCCGGGTGGATTCGGTTACCACGTGCAGATCGGGCAACCGCTTTTGCAAATAACGGATACGCCTGTCCAGCTCGCGCAATTCCTTCTTGCGATAAATGTATTCGGCATTTTCCGAGCGGTCGCCTTCCGCGGCGGCGGCGGACAGCGCCGCCGTCACTTCCGCGCGGCGTTTCCACAACTCGGCCAGCTCCGCTTCCAGGCGGCGGTAGCCTTCGGCCGTAATGTACGGCGAGGCACGTGCAGCCGGTGGACGCCAGCGACCCATGTCAGCACTCCCGCCCGGTATCAGGCGCTGCGTTTGAACGGCGTGTTGCCGGGTCCGTTCGGTTCATTGAAAGTGTCCGGCGTCAGGGGTGGCAGGCCGTGCGCGGCGCGGGCCGTGTCGCATTTGTCGCTCGGCGCGCCATGCAGCCAGGCCGGGTCCAGTTCACGGCAGGGGGAAGGGCGTTTCTCATAAATGCTGCACCTCACCTGTCCGCCGATTTCGCCTTCCAGCGCGACGCAACGCGGCTTGCTGCAATCCGTGCCCTGCATCACCGCGCGATGCGGCGTCAGTTGCCGGGTCAGTTCCACCGGCACGCCGCCGCCCAGGAACGGATCGGATTCGGTCCAGTAAAAGGACACCCGGAAATGCGCGCAACAGGCACCGCATGCAAGACACGGATTGGGGGCGCTCATGGACATCCATTCGGGACAGGATGAGCGCAATGATATGCAATCCCGGCCCGCGACAACAGCCGGGCAGCCGTCAGCGCGCCCTTCAGGACGTGATGTACTGCTTGAGCGACTCGGCCTCGCGGGTCTTGTCTTCCAGCATGGCCTTGACCATGTCGCCGATGGACACCATGCCGGCCAGCTTGCCGGCTTC
>DASSRV010000165.1:0-2436 GCA_035701605.1 Gammaproteobacteria bacterium | reverse complement strand
ACGAGGCTGCCCAGGTCGCAGACCGTGCACTGGCGACCGGTTACTCGCGTGCGGTCGCGCTGGCGCCCTCGGATGACTGGGGTAACCGCGTGCTGAATGCCTTTTCAGCACGTTTCCGCGAACTCGGCGGCAGCCTGCTCGGCACCCAGCTTTACGCGCCCGGCAGCAGCGACTTTTCGATCGCCATCACGCGGCTCCTGAACCTGGACCAGAGCCAGTACCGCGAAGGACAATTGCGCGGCCTGCTGGGCCACTCACTGCAATTCGAACCGCGTCGCCGCCAGGACATCCAGTTCATCTTCCTGGCTGCGCGCAGCAAGGATGCGCGACTGATCCGGCCCCAGCTCAAGTTCTATCACGCGATTGACGTGCCGGTGTACGCCACCTCGCAGGTCTATCAGCCCGGCGGCGATGCGGACGATGACCTCGATGGCATCAGCTTCGACGACATGCCCTGGCTGCTCGAAAACAGCGGTGCCGCCGCCCGCGTACGCACCCATCTGGCACGGTTGTGGAGCGACAACTTCGACAACAACAGCCGCCTGTACGCGCTCGGCTTCGACGCCTGGCGTCTGCTGCCGCTGCTTTACAACAGCAGACAGCTCAGCGCGCCGGTACAGGGCATGAGCGGCCTGCTCAGCATGGACGCCGCGGGGCGCATTCACCGCCAACTGGACTGGGCGACATTCGTGAACGGCAATCCGAAACTGCTCAAACCGGTGACGCTGACACCGCCCGAACCGGTGTCGGCGAGCAACGCACCGGCCACGCCATGAGTCGCGTCGCACCGCACCTGGAGGCGGGGCGGCAGGCAGAAGATCGGGCGCTCACGGAACTGCTGCGCCGGGGCCTGCAACTGGTACAGCGCAACTACCGCTGTCCGCAGGGCGAGCTGGATCTGGTGATGGAGGACGGCGGAACACTGGTCATCGTGGAGGTGCGTTACCGTCGTGAACGCGGTTTTGGCGGCGCAGCGGAAACAGTGGGAGCCGGCAAACAGCGCAAATTGCTGCTTGCCGCACAGCATTTGCTGCAAGCTGACGCGCGTTTGCGGCGCAAACCCCTGCGTTTCGACGTCTTCGCCGTCACCGAGCAGCGCGACGGCCGTATCGAGAGCGAATGGATCAGGGACGCATTTCGCGCCTGACAGCCCGCAATGATCGAATTCACCCGGCTATCTTGAGGACAGTGTCATGCAACTAGAGGCTCGCGTTACCCGGCTCTTCAACGACAGCATCGCCACCAAACAGGCGGCGCTGCAAACCCTGGTGCCATCCATCGTCACGGCTGCTCAACTCATGGCGCGCTCGCTCAAGGCCGGTCACAAGATCATGAGCTGCGGTAACGGCGGCTCGGCGGCCGATTCGCAGCACTTCTCGGCGGAACTCCTCAACCGCTTCGAGCGCGAGCGTGCACCGCTGGCCGGCATTGCGCTCACGACCGATACCTCCACGCTCACTTCGATCTCAAACGATTACGAATACAACGAGGTGTTCTCCAAGCAGGTGCAAGCTCTGGGACAGGAAGGCGACGTGCTGCTCGCCATCTCCACAAGCGGCAATTCCGGCAACGTGATGCGCGCCATGCACGTGGCGCATGAAAAAGGCGTGCACATCGTCGCGCTCACCGGCCGCGACGGCGGCAAGATGGCGCCCATGCTGCAATCGTCCGATGTGGAAATCCGGGTGCCGGCCAAGGTCACGGCGCGCATCCAGGAAGTGCACCTGCTGACGCTGCATTGCCTGTGCGACCTGATTGACGAACAACTGTTCGGTAGCGCCGGATAAATCCGTGTCCACGGCAGCGGCATTGCCGTCCGCGTTCCTGGCCCGGCTCGCGGAAATCGTCGGTCCGGAAGATCTTTTCACCGATCCCGCCGATCGCTGGCCCTACAGCTACGACAACAGCCGCCGTCAATCACAACCTGATGCCGTGGCCTTCCCGGGCAGTCACGACGAAGTGCGCGATTGCGTGCGGCTGTGCAATGAATTCAGCGTCCCGCTTCTAGCACGCGGCCTCGGCAGCAGTACCACCGGCTCCGCGGTGCCGGTCGCAGGCGGGCTGGTGCTGGCACTGGAACGCATGAACCGCGTGCTGAGGCTTTCGCCCGGGGACCGGCTCATGGTGGTCGAGACCGGTCTCACCAACAGTGCGGTACAGGCTGCGGCCGCTGAAGCCGGCTTTTTCTGGGGCCCGGCGCCCACGTCCGCCGCCTACTCCACCGTGGGCGGCAACCTCGCCTGCAATGCCGGCGGCCCGAGTTCCGTGAAATACGGCACCCCGCGCGACAACGTGCTGGGCCTGCGCCTCGTTACCGGCGGTGGCGAAGAAATGCGCACCGGTGTCTTCACCACCAAGGGCGTGATGGGTTACGACCTGACCCGCCTCGTAATCGGTTCCGAAGGCACGCTCGCCATCATCACCGAAGCCACGCTG
>DASSRV010000164.1:0-5814 GCA_035701605.1 Gammaproteobacteria bacterium | reverse complement strand
GCGTCGCGGATCAACGTATCGCCAAAGGCGAAGCGGGGCCATTGACGGGCTTGCCGATCGCGCACAAGGACATTTTCTGCACCGCCGGCGTCAGGACCAGTTGCGGCTCGAAGATGCTGGACAATTTCATCGCGCCCTATGATGCGCACATCGTGGAACGCTTCAAGCAGGCTGGCATGGTGTTGCTTGGCAAGACCAACATGGACGAGTTCGCGATGGGCTCGTCCAACGAAACCAGCTTCTACGGGCCGGTGAAAAATCCCTGGGACACGACGCGTGTGCCGGGCGGCTCCTCCGGCGGTTCGTCTGCGGCCGTCGCCGCGCGCATGGCGCCGGCCGCAACCGGCACCGACACCGGCGGCTCCATCCGCCAGCCGGCGGCGCTCACCAACCTGACCGGCATCAAGCCGACTTACGGTCGCGTGTCGCGTTACGGCATGATCGCGTTTGCTTCCAGCCTCGATCAGGCCGGCGTCATCACCTATACGGCGGAAGATGCCGCCATGCTGCTCGGTGCCATGGCCGGCTTCGATGAACGGGATTCCACCAGCGTGGACAAGCCGGTGCCGGATTACGTCGCGGCACTGGACCAGCCGCTCGAGGGTCTGCGCATTGGTCTGCCGAAAGAGTTCTTTGATGAGGGCCTGGATGCGCGCGTCGGTGACGCCGTGCGTGCCGCCCTCAAGGTGTACGAGAAACTTGGCGCCACGGTGCGGGACATCAGCCTGCCGAATTTCTGGCTGTCGGTACCCACCTACTACGTGGTCGCGCCGGCGGAATGCTCCTCGAACCTGTCGCGCTTTGATGGCGTGCGCTTCGGTTATCGGTGCGAAGCCCCCGTTGACCTGATGGACCTTTACACGCGCTCACGCGGCGAAGGCTTCGGCGCGGAAGTGAAACGCCGCATCATGACCGGTACCTATGTCCTGTCCGCCGGCTATTACGACGCCTATTACCTGAAGGCGCAGCAGACCCGCAGCCTGATCCGCCAGGATTTCATCGAGGCGTTCAAACAGGTGGACGTCATCATGGGGCCGACCACGCCGACCCCGGCCTTCAGGCTGGGTGAGAAAACCGATGACCCCGTGACCATGTACCTGAACGACATCTATGCCAATGGCGTGAACCTCGCGGGTCTGCCCGGGATGTCATTGCCGATGGGCTTCGTGGACGGCTTGCCGGTCGGCTTGCAGATCATCGGCAATTATTTTGACGAAGCCCGCATGCTGGCGGCTGCGCACCAGTACCAGCGCGAGACGGACTGGCATCAGCAGATGCCGGAAGGCTACGAGTAATCCAGATGCATCCATTTGAATCACAGCTTTCCGTCAGCTCAGTGGACATTGAGTTGACGTTTGATGCCGGCTTTTGTGGAAGACAAGAACGGACACATTCTGCCCTACGTCAAATTCAGTGGTGGCAGGCTTGAGCTGTCTGACAATGTGCTCGCCATGCTGAGAGGGTTGTCCTGATGCCGGGTTTGGTTGTTCCTGATCGTTTGCCGAGAAGCGGTGAAGCACGTCGGGTGCTACAGGCCAAAGGGCAGTTCTGGACGCCGGATTGGGTTGCCGAAGCGATGGCGGCGTACGTGCTGGAAGGTCGCCCAAAGGTGGTTTTTGATCCTGCCGTCGGCGCGGGGGCCTTTTTTGCCGCGTGTCGCCGTCTTGGTTATACGGGAGGTTTCGCCGGCTATGAAAACGATGTATCGGCACTGGATCAAGCCCGCGATGCAGGGCTGAGCCGGGCTGATTTGCGCCGTGTGGAACTGCGTGACTTTTTTACAGGCACCAAACGCGGGTATGACGGCATTCTGTCCAATCCGCCTTATCTCCGTCATCACCGCATTGGACCGGTGCTCAAGGCCAGTCTGCAAGTTCATGCACAGGTCAAGCACGGGATAAAGATTGACGGCCGGGCAGGATTGCACGTGCATTTTCTGCTGCATTGTCTGGAACAGCTTGCGCCGGGTGGGCGACTGGCCTTCCTGCTGCCAGCCGATACCTTTGAGGGTGTTTTTGCCAGAACACTGTGGAACTGGATTGCCGGAAAATTCCGGTTACGTGCGGTAATAACTTTCACGCCGGAAGCAGCACCTTTCCGGGCTGTTGATACCAATGCGGTCGTCGTGGCGATTGAGCATGACACGCCGGGCGACTCCTTCACTTGGGCGCGTATGCGGGTCGCCGATGGAGCGGCTCTTCGGAGTTTATTGCAGGAGGGGGCGAACTCACATCCAGATGTGGAGAGCGTTATCCGTGAGCTACCCGAGGCACTGGAAACGGGATTGACGCGAGTGCCCAGTCGCGGGAATACAGATGCGCCATGTCTGGGTGACGTGGCAAGCGTGATGCGAGGGATTGCCACGGGCGCAAATGAATTTTTCTTTCTGACATCGGAGCAGGTTTCGCGGCACCGATTGAGGCGAGCCTGGTTTAAGCGTGCTGTGGGACGCACACGAGACTGCCAAGCCGAGATACTTGATTCAAAGCAGCTCGAAGCACTGGATCAAGTGGGTCGTCCGACCTGGCTGCTTGATCTGCCTGATGTTTCACCTGAGCAGTTGCCAGCCATGGCGCGTCGCTACCTTGCTGAAGGTGAGAAGTTGGGATTACCGGACCGTGCGTTGATCCGGATGCGCAGACACTGGTACCGAATGGAGCAACGCAAGCCCCCGCCGATTCTTTTTGCCTATCTTGGCAGGCGGTCGTGCCGCTTTATTCTGAACAAGGCAGCGGCCCTGCCGTTGACGGGGTTTCTGTGTGTTTATCCCAAAGTGGATTCCGGCCTGTCTTCCGAACAGCTTTGGCACTTGCTCAACTCTCCGGAAGTGCTTGCCGGTTTGGCGCTGGTAGGAAAGACTTACGGCTCCGGTGCCATCAAGGTAGAGCCGCGGGCACTGGAACGGCTACCGTTACCGCTTGCGCTCTGCAAAAAGGCAGGGATCGGCCGGGTTACAGGGAATCGGCAGTTGATGCTGATGGAAAAACAGGCGCAATACCGGGCCCGGACGAAATCACGCAAACTCATTGACAATAACTCGGATTGAGTCGTATGGAATGGGAAACCGTTATCGGTCTTGAAATCCACGCCCAGCTTGCAACGAAAAGCAAGATTTTCTCGGGCGCGTCCACCGCCTTTGGTGCGGCGCCGAATACGCAGGCCTGCCTGGTGGATCTCGGCTATCCGGGCGTGCTGCCGGTGCTGAACCGCGAGGCGGTGCGCATGGCGGTGAAATTCGGGCTCGCCATCGGCGCCGAGATTGCGCCGCGCTCGGTGTTTGCGCGCAAGAATTATTTCTATCCCGACCTGCCGAAGGGTTACCAGATCAGCCAGTACGAACTGCCGGTGGTGAGCCGCGGGCAGGTCGAAATAGAACTGGAGGATGGCGAGACCCGGCGTATCGGCGTGACGCGCGCGCACCTGGAAGAGGATGCCGGCAAGTCGCTGCACGAGGATTTCCAGGGGGTATCCGGAATTGACCTCAATCGCGCCGGCACGCCGTTGCTGGAGATCGTGTCCGAGCCGGACATGCGCTCCGCGAAGGAAGCCGTGGCCTACATGAAGAAGATCCATTCGCTGGTGCGCTATCTGGAGATCTGCGACGGCAACATGCAGGAAGGTTCGTTCCGCTGTGACGCCAACGTCTCGGTGCGCCGCGTCGGCGAGGCGAAGTTCGGTACCCGTGCCGAACTCAAGAACATCAACTCGTTTCATTTTGTCGAGAAGGCGATCAATTACGAGATTGAGCGCCAGATCGAAGTGCTGGAAAGCGGCGGCAAGGTGGTGCAGGAGACCCGGCTCTACGACTCGAAGAAGAATGAGACCCGTTCCATGCGCAGCAAGGAGGAGGCCAACGATTACCGTTACTTCCCGGACCCGGACCTGCTGCCGCTGGAAATCGCCGCCGACTTTGTTGACGGGATCAGGGCCGCGCTGCCGGAATTGCCGGACCAGAAACGGGCGCGCTTCATGGCGCAATACAAACTCTCGGCGTACGACGCCGGTGTCCTGACCGCCAGCCGCGAACTGGCGGATTACTACGAGGCGGTGGTGGGTGAAGCCGCCGTTGATGCCAAGCTCGCCGCCAACTGGGTGATGGGCGAGCTGTCCGGCGCGCTCAACAAGGACAATCGTGAACTGGCGCAGAGTCCGGTGAGCGCGGCCATGCTGGCGGGTCTGCTGAAACGCATCGCCGACAATACCATCTCCGGCAAGATCGCCAAGGACGTGTTCGAGGCCATGTGGGCCGGCGAGGGCGATGCCGATACGGTGATCTGGAAACGCGGGCTGAAGCAGATCACCGACGCCGGGGCGCTGGAAAAAATCATCGAACAGGTGATGAACGACAACCCGCAGCAGCTTGCCGATTATCGCGCCGGCAAGGACAAGCTGTTCGCGTTCTTCGTCGGTCAGGCCATGAAAGCCACCCAGGGCAAGGCCAATCCGCAGCAGCTCAACGAACTGCTGAAGCGCAAGCTGGCCGGGTAAGGCGCATCATGCCCGAGCACGATTCGCTGCGGCGGTTCATTTTCGAGGCCCTGCCGGTGCAGGGCCGCTGCGTGCACCTGGATGCGACCTGGCGTGCGGTACTGGAGCGCCAGAAATACCCGGCGCCGGTACGGGCGGTGTTGGGGCAGGCCATGACCGCCGCTGCGCTGCTGTCCGCGACGCTCAAGTATGAAGGCAGCATCACGCTGCAAATACGCGGCAGCGGACCGCTGCACCTGCTGGTGGTGCAATGCACCAACCAGTTGCAGTTGCGCGGACTGGCGCGCTGGCATGGCGCGTTGCCGTCCGACGGGGGTCTGTCTGCGCTGGCGGGCGATGGCAAGCTGGCGCTCACCATCGAACCCGCATCCCGGGGTGAGCGCCATCAGAGCATCGTGCCGCTGGAAGGCGCGACGCTCGGCCGTTCACTGGAACAGTATTTCGCACGTTCGGAGCAGTTGCCGACGCGGCTGTGGCTGTGCGCGGGAGATACCAGTGCGGCGGGTTTCCTGTTGCAGGTCATGCCGGGGCGCGAACACCAGGCGGATGCCTGGCAACACACGACGCTGCTGGCCGACACCGTGACCGATGCGGAACTGGCGGACTTGCCGCCGGCAAAATTGCTGCACCGGCTCTTCAATGAGGACGATGTGCGGCTGTTCGAGCCGCAAGCGGTGTCGTTTCGCTGTCAGTGTTCGCGCGAGCGCATCGAGGCCACTCTACGCAGTCTTGGCAGGGAAGAAGTGGAGGGCGTGTTGCGCGAGCAGGGGCGCGTGCACGTGGAGTGCGAGTTCTGCGCGCGCCAGTACGATTTTGATGTGGTGGATGTGCGGGCCCTGTTTGAATCCGACCCGCAGCCCGCGGCTTCCGGATTGCGGCATTGAGCGGCGTGCGGATTGCCCCGCAAAGGCCGATTGCAGCCGGGCTGCACAGGCGTCGTGGCGGCGTGCGGCCGGCAATCCTGGGCCTGATGGTGCTGCTCGGCACACTCTTCATGTGCCCGTCGGCCAGCCGTGCCGTGGGCATCAATCCCTGGCTGCACTGGCAGACGCTGGAGAGCGCACATTTCCGCATTGCATTTCCGGCAGACAAGCAGATGCTGGCACGTCGTGCCCTGGCCATTGCGGAGTCGGTGCGCACGGAACTGGATCCGCGCTTCGACTGGGATCCGGCCGGCAAGGTGGAGATGGTGCTCTCGGATTACATGGATCTGCCGAACGGCGCGACCACGGCGCTGCCTTACAACCACATTGAACTGTTCGTGTCGCCGCCGGATCGCCCCGATTACACCCTGGAGGATTTCGACGACTGGATGCGGCTGCTGAT
>DASSRV010000163.1:0-2174 GCA_035701605.1 Gammaproteobacteria bacterium | reverse complement strand
GCCGGCGCGGGTGATCGTGAACTCGCGCACCGGCACCGTGGTGATCGGCTCCGACGTCAAGGTCAGCGCCGCCGCGGTCGCGCACGGTTCCATCGAGGTCAGCATCGGCGAGCAGCCGCTGGTCAGCCAGCCGGCGCCGTTTAGCCGCGGCCAGACCGCGGTGGTGCCTTCGAGCAACGTCAAGATTTCCGAGCACGGCGGGCACATGTTCAAGTTCGGTCCGGGCGTCAGCCTCGACCAGATCGTGCATGCGGTGAACCAGGTCGGGGCTTCCCCGAATGACTTGATCGCGATCCTGCAGGCGCTGAAACAATCAGGCGCGCTGCATGCGGAACTGGTCGTCATCTGATGGATGCGCCGCGCCTGCCCGTGCAAGGCCCCAGTGCCTGGACCGACATCCAGGGCATGGCCGGTCTGCGCCACGCGGCCGCGCAGGACAGCAAGGCCGCACTGCCCGCCGTGGCCAGGCAGTTCGAATCGTTGTTCACGCAGATGCTGATCAAGTCGATGCGTGACGCCAGTTTCGGCGGCGGCATCCTCGACAGCTCCGAATCCAACCAGTGGCGCGACATGTTCGACAAGCAGATCGCGCTGTCGCTGGCCAATGACGGCAAGGGCATGGGCATTGCCGCGATGCTGGTGCGGCAGTTGGGCGGCAAGCAGTCCGCCACACCGGCCGCGAATACCGACCCCACCGCGCTGTCACCGCAACTGCTGGCTGCGCGCACGCTGGCGCTGGGAGCCGCGGACACGACCGCCCCGGCCGACACCGCGCTCGCGGCGAACGACGGCATCAACGGCACAAGCGGCGATGCCGGCTTCATCGAACGCGCCCTGCAGTTCGCGAAGGACACCGGCCATGCCGCGCTGCAGGCCGCGCAGAAGTGGGTGTTCGCAGGCCCCGAGGATTTCGTGCAGAAACTGGCGCCCTACGCACAGGCCGCCGCCGAAAAACTCGGCGTCAGCGTGCGCGCGATCCTGGCGCAGGCCGCACTGGAAACCGGCTGGGGCAGGCACATGCCGACCCAGGCCGACGGCAGCAGCAGCCACAACCTGTTCGGCATCAAGGCCGGTTCGAACTGGGACGGCAAGTGCGCCAACGTGGCCACGCTCGAATTCGAAAACGGCGTGGCCGTGCACCGCAACGCGGCGTTCCGCGCCTATTCCGGTCCGATGCAGTCGATCGCGGACTACGCGCAATTGATCGGCGACAGTCCGCGTTATGCCGGCGCGCTCGGGCGCGGCGACGACATCGCGGGCTTCGCCCACGCGCTGCACCGTGCCGGCTACGCCACCGACCCGCACTACGCGGCCAAGCTCACCACCATCGCCAACAGCGATGTCATGCGCGATGCGCTGGCGGCGCTCAAGAATTCCCTCCCCATGCCGAAAGCGGGGCTGTAATGCGTCAATATTTCGGGAGCACCACCCATGGCTGATCTCCTGGGCACCGGCATTTCCGGTTTGCTGGCGTCGCGCGTGGCTCTCGACACCACCAGCCACAACATCGCCAACGTCAATACCGCCGGCTACAGCCGCCAGCAGGTGGATTTCGCCGCACGCAATCCGCAGCAATTCGGCGACATGTTCATCGGCCAGGGCGTTGACGTGGTCGGCGTGCAGCGCGCCTACAGCCAGTACCTGACCGCGGCGTTGTGGAGCCAGGGTTCGTCACTGCAACGCGCCGACACCTTCAACCAGCTCACCGCCGACCTCAACAACCTGTTCGGCGGCAACAACAACCTGCAGACCGCGCTCGACAGCTTCTATGCCGGCGTGCAGGACGTCGCCAACAACCCGTCCTCGGCGCCCACTCGCCAGGCGCTGTTGAGCAAGGCCACTTCGCTGGCCGGCACCTTCCACACGCTGGACCAGCAACTCGGCCAGCAGTGGGCGCAGGTCAACCAGCGCATCACCGACAGCGTTGCCAGCATCAACAGCCTGTCCAGCGGCATCGCCGATCTCAACCAGCAGATCGAGCAGCAAACCACCACCGGACAATCGCCCAGCGACCTGCTCGACCGCCGCGACGAACTGCTGCGGCAGTTGTCTGAAAAGGTCCAGATCACCACCTCGACCCAGGGCCACAGCATCAACGTGTTTGCGGGCAACGGCCAGACCCTGGTCAACGGCGGCACCACGCATGCCTTGAAAACCGCGGCCAATTCTTACGA
>DASSRV010000162.1:0-11464 GCA_035701605.1 Gammaproteobacteria bacterium | reverse complement strand
AGCGCGGCATCGCACCGCTCCTGTATCAAACCCTGCGTGACAGCGCCGATGCGATCCGCGACGGGGAACGGGATTTTGCGCGGCTCGAACGGGATGCCGTGCAGCGCCTGAACGAAAGCGGGTTCCGCGCGGATTACGTCGCGGTACGCGACGCCGCCACGCTGGCGGCGGCACGCGCCGAAACGCAGCGCATGGTGGTGTTGGGCGCGGCCTGGCTGGGAAAGGCCCGCCTGATAGACAACGTGCTGCTGGATCTGGCCGGCGACGACCGCACCATACGGGTCAGCCGGAGCCACGCTTGAGGCAAGCGGGAGCCGCGCGGTAAAATAGCCGCAGTTCGCAACATCCGGTTCCGCCATGCAAGTCACCCTGCTCAAGGCCAAGCTCCATCGCGCCTGCGTCACCCACGCCGAAGTGGATTACGAGGGCTCCTGCGCGATTGACGGCAACCTGCTGGATGCGGCCGGCATCCTGGATTACGAACAGATCCACATCTATAACGTCTCCAACGGCGAGCGTTTCACCACCTACGCGATCCGTGCCGAGGCCGGTTCCGGCATCATCTCGGTGAACGGGGCCGCCGCGCATCGCGCCAAACCCGGCGACCGCGTCATCATCTGCGCCTATGCCGTGCTCAATGCCAACGAGGCCAGCCATTTCAAGCCGCGTCTCATCTATCTCAACGAGCACAACCGCATCACGCGCAGCGCCAATGCGATTCCGGTGCAGGCTGCCTGACGCACACCGCGGGCGGTGACAAACGCCCCGTCACCCGGTAAGTTAGCCTCCATTCGGGCCGCGTCGGCCCGCATGGAACCGGCATGAATCCCGCCACCAAAGCCGCCATCCTGAAACAGCTTGCCGTCGCACGCGCCGGCCTGAGTGCGCGCACGCTCGCGGAATGGTTCGACGCGGAGCCCTCGCGCGTGCGGGATTTGACGCTGGAGTTGCAGGGCCTGCTGCTGGATTATTCGCGCAATCTCGTCACCCCGGACATTCTCGAGCTGCTGCTCCAACTGGCGGAAGCCAGCGACGTGGCGGATTGGCGCGAGCGCCTGTTCAACGGCGAGACCGTGAACAACACCGAACAGCGCGCCGCGCTGCATACCCTGCTGCGCGCGTCGGCCGCGCCGCCGGGGCTGACACAGGTCTTTGCCGACGTGAAGTTGCAGCGTGACCGAATGCGCGAATTCGCGCAGGCGGTGCGCGGTGGTGCGCGCAAGGGCGCCACCGGGCAGGTGTTCACCGATCTGTTGTGCATCGGCATCGGCGGCTCGCATCTCGGTCCGGAACTGGTGATCGAGGCGCTCGCGCCGCCGACCGGCACGCGACCACGCGCACATTTCCTTTCCAATGTGGACCCGGAGCAGGCTGCCCGACTGCTGGCAGCACTCGATCCCGCGCGCACACTCGTCATCGTCGCTTCCAAAACCTTCACGACCCAGGAAACGCTGGCCAATGCCGAAACGGCGCGCGCCTGGCTCACCGACGCGCTCGGGGCAGGTGCTGTCGCGCAACATTTCGTCGCAGTGACGGCCGCACCGCAACGTGCCGCCGGGTTCGGAATTGAACGGGAACACATCTTCGGATTCGAGGACTGGGTCGGCGGACGTTACTCGCTGTGGTCCGCCGTGGGCCTGCCGATTGCGGTGGCGCTCGGACCGGAACACTTTGACGCGCTGCTGGCCGGCGCTGCCCGCATGGATGCGCATTTCCGGACTGCGCCGCTGGAAAAGAACCTGCCTGTCGTCATGGCGCTGCTGGGTATCTGGTACACGGATTTTTTCGGTGCGCAATCGCGCGCGGTCATTCCCTATCGTCAGGGTCTGCGGCTGCTGCCGGACTATCTGCAACAACTGGAAATGGAGAGCAACGGCAAGGGCGTCACACGCGACGGCGCGCCCGTCGAGAACGCGACCGCGCCGGTGCTGTGGGGAGGCGTCGGCACCAACGGACAGCATGCCTTTTTCCAGTTGCTGCATCAGGGTATGCCGTTTGTGCCGGTGGAATTCATCGCGGTGATTGCCGACGCCACCGGCAATCGCCGCCAGCAGGACATGCTGCTTGCCAACTGTTTCGCCCAGGCCGAAGCCCTGATGCGCGGCCGCAGCGAAGCCGCGGCACGTGCGGAACTTGAGGCACAGGGCGAGCGCGGCGAACGCCTGGCCTTGCTGGCAAAACACAAGACTTTTCCCGGCAACCGCCCCAGCAGCCTGTTGTTGCTGGACCGGCTCGATGCCGACACGCTTGGCATGCTGATTGCCCTCTACGAGCACAAGGTGTTTGTACAAGCCTGCATCTGGGGCATCAATCCCTTCGATCAGATGGGCGTGGAACTCGGCAAGGAACTGGCCGGCCGCGTGCTTGCGGCCCTGTCGCAGGACAATGCCGCGGCACTCGCCGATCCCGCCAGCCGCGCGCTCGCCGCGCGCGTCATCGCTCATCGCAAACCCTGAATCCGGCACACAGCATGAACACACCTTCAGAATCCGCCAGCAGCCCCGAATACCAGCAGCGCATTGCCGGCATGGCCGCGCAGTTTCAGCGCAGCAAGTACGTGGTCGCGCCGGCGGTACTGAGTCCGCAAAGTGCGTTTCTGGCGGCCAACTACGCACTCATGCAACAGCACTGGCCCCAGTACTACGAGTTCGAGAAGAACTTCGGTGCTGCCATCGGGCGCTATGCGGACGCCTTCACCGAAACCCTGCTGGCGCAACTCAAGCCGGTCGTGGAACAGGTCACCGGCCTCAAGCTGCTGCCGTGCTATTCCTACCTGCGCATCTACGGCCGGGGCGCGGTGCTGGAAAAACACCTGGACCGCCCGTCCTGCGAAATCAGCACTTCACTCACGCTGGGCTTCAATGCGCCCGACATCTGGCCGCTGTGCGTGAATGCCGATGGCGAGGACAAGATACTGAAACTCGCGCCCGGCGACATGCTGGTGTACCGCGGCGCGGACGTGCCGCACTGGCGCACGCCCTTCGAGGGCGAATTCTGGGTGCAGACCTTCCTGCATTACGTGGATGCCAACGGCGAATACGCGGATTTCAAGTTCGACGGTCGCGAGCGCATCGGCCCCTTCGACAAGGCCACCATGCAGCGCAAGTTCCAGCGCCCGGCCAGTCTCGGCCGGGGTGACGAACGCGTGCAGGTGGCGCCGGATGCCGCCTGTCCCTGCGGCAGCGGCAAGCTGTTCCGGGAGTGTCACGGCAAGACGGGTTGATGCGACCGTAAACTTTTACGCCATTCTTGTGAGCGCGAGAATGGTGCCCCTACGCCGGAGTTGCGTGTTGCGCCAGTGCCCAGGCGACGTGCTCGCGCACCAATGCGGAAGGATAGTCGGCACGCGCTTTGAGTGCCGCCATGATGTCGGGTGAGGACGGCGCATTGCCGAGGGCGACCGCGAGGTTGCGCAGCCAGATGTCGTAGGGAATGCGACGCAGTGCCGAGCCCTCGGTGCGTTGCAGGAATTCTTCCTCGTTCCAGTTAAATAGATCCACCAGCATTGAATCGTCGAGACCGTGGCGCGGCGCAAAATCCGCGTGCGGCGTGACGCGCGCGAACTTGTTCCAGGGGCAGAACAACTGGCAGTCGTCGCAGCCGAAGATGCGGTTGCCGATGGCGCGGCGGAATTCCAGCGGAATGCTGCCGCGGTATTCGATGGTGAGGTAGGAAATGCAGCGCCGCGCATCGAGCTGGTACGGCGCGGTGATGGCCTGCGTCGGGCACACGTCCAGGCAGGCGTGACAACTGCCGCAGTGGTCGGTTTCCGGTGTGTCGAGCGGCAGCGGCAGGTCGGTGTAAAGCTCGCCGAGGTTGAACCAGGAACCGGCTTCGCGGTGGATGAGCAGGGTGTGTTTGCCGATCCAGCCCAGTCCCGCGTCGCGTGCCAGGGCTTTTTCCAGCACCGGACCGCTGTCGCAGAAGGCGCGGTAACCGAAGGGTCCGATTTCGGCCGTGATGCGGTCGGCGAGTTGTTGCAGACGCGGACGCAACAGCTTGTGGTAATCGCGGCCGAGGGCGTAGCGCGCGATGTAGGCGCGCTCGCCGTCCGCCAGTACGTCCGTGGCCGGGCGCGCTTGTTCCGGCCAGTGTTCCAGGCGCACGGAAATGACGCGAAGCGTGCCGGGCTTGAGCTCGGCCGGTCGGCTGCGGCGCGTGCCGTGACGCTGCATGTAGTCCATGTCGCCATGACGCTGTTCGGCCAGCCAGTCGAGCAGGTGTTGTTCATCTTCGGGCAGGGCCACGCCGCTGATGCCGGTTTGCTGGAAACCGAGCTCGCGCCCCCAGCTTTTGATGCGGGCGGCGAGCGCGGCGGGATCGGGCAGCGGAGGGGCAGGTGCGTGCATGGCGCTTATATAATGCCCGAATGACGAGCTTGCCCGAAGCTGTTTATTCCGCCGCCCAGGTACGCGGCATCGAGCGCTGCGCGATCCGCGAGAACGTGGCCGAAGCGGTGCTCATGCAGCGTGCCGGCGCTGCCGCGTGGGCTGCATTGCGGCAACGCTGGCCGGACGCGAAACGCATCGTGGTGTGCGCGGGCAGCGGCAACAACGCGGGTGACGGCTACGTGCTGGCGCAGTGCGCGCGTGAAGCCGGTTGCGAAGTCACGGTGCAGACGGTGATGGCGCCGCCGCATGCGCCGGGCGCCGCGACAGAGGTACGTCGCGCCTATCTCCAGCACGGCGGAGCGGAGCAGGTATTCTCGGGCAGCCTGCCGACGGATGCCGACGTGCTGGTGGACGCGCTGCTCGGCATCGGACTCAATCGCGCCCTGAGCGGCGAACTGCGTGCGGCCGTGGACGCCATCAACCGTGCGCAGCTGCCGGTGCTGGCGCTGGACGTCCCCTCGGGCCTGCACGCCGATACCGGCGCGGTGTTGGGTGTGGCGGTGCGCGCGGATGTGACGCATACCTTCATCGCGCTCAAACCCGGCCTGCTGACCGGTGCGGGGCCGGTGTACTGCGGCGAGATCCTGTTCGATGAGCTTGGTGTGCCGGCGATCTGCTTTTCGTCGTTGCCGGTCGCGCGCCGGCTGGGGGCCGGCGACGCAATGCTGCCACGCCGTGCGCGCGATGCGCACAAGGGCGCATTCGGCCACGTGCTGGTGGTGGGCGGCGGTCACGGCATGGGCGGCGCCGTGCGGCTGGTGGCGGAAGCCGCCTTGCGCAGCGGTGCGGGACTGGTTTCGGTGGCAACGCGTGCGCAACACCTGCCGGGCCTGCAAGCCGGTCTGCCGGAAGCCATGACGTACGCCGTGGAATCCGTGGCCGAGCTCGAACCCCTGCTGAAACGCGCGAGCATCATCGCGATCGGTCCCGGCCTCGGACAGGACGACTGGGCGCGAGACCTGCTCGCGCGGGTACTGGGTGCCAACCTGCCGCTGGTGCTGGACGCGGATGCGCTCAATCTCCTGGCGCATGCGCCGCAGCAGCGCAGCGACTGGGTGCTGACGCCGCATCCGGGCGAGGCGGCGCGCCTGCTGGGCAGTGACACGACGACCGTGCAGGTCGACCGCTTCGCGGCGGCGGCGGCGATCCTCGCACGCTATGGCGGCAGCGTGGTGCTGAAGGGCGCGGGCAGCCTGGTGGTGACAGAAGGTGAACTGCCGGCGGTGTGCGACCGCGGCAACCCCGGCATGGCGGCACCCGGCACCGGCGATGCCCTGACCGGTGTCATCGCGGCGCTCATGGCCCAGGGCCTGATCGCGCCGGCCGCTGCGCGTGCCGGCGTCTGGCTGCATGCCACGGCCGGTGACCGCGCGGCCCTGCGCGGCGAGCGGGGCCTGATCGCGCGCGACCTGATCGCGGAACTGCGCGGGCTGGTGAACCCGGCATGAAACCACACAGTTTCGAGGCATCCGATCTGGCGGCGATGGACCGGCTGGGCAGGGCTCTGGCGAGCACGCTGGCCGGCAGCGGTGCGGTGCTGCACCTCACCGGCGAGCTGGGCGCCGGCAAGACCACTCTGGTGCGCGCGACCTTGCGCGGGCTGGGCGTGACCGGCGCGGTGCGCAGCCCCACCTACACGCTGGTGGAAGGCTATGCGCTTGCGGACGGCATGGCCTGGCACCTCGATTTGTACCGCATCCGCGGCGTGGAAGAGCTGGAATACCTCGGCATCCGCGAGCTGGACGCGACATCCAGCCGGGTGTTCGTCGAGTGGCCGGAGCGGGCGGCGGGGGGGCTGCCGGTGGCGGATCTCGGCCTCAAGCTGTCCGCGAAAGGCGAGGGCCGGGAAGTCGTGGTGCAGGCCCGGAGCTCGCGCGGCGAGCGGATACTGGCGGGCTGGCAGGACGCACTGGCGAAAAATACCGCAAACGATGCCGCTCACACCGCCTGAAGTCTTAGCTTCTACTCTAAGAGCAAGCGCTATCTCCTTATATTAAATAGCAAAAACCTTGAAATCCCTGCCCAATCATGTATAACTAGTTTCAGGCTCCTACCGGATTCAGGGCATGAAACGGGTTGTTGCGGCACTATTGCTTTGCCCGTCGCTGTGCTTCGCGGCCACCGCCGAGGTCAGCGATGCGCGGGTGAGCGGCAATGCCCGGCACACCGAGGTGAGTTTCCAGATCAGCAACCCCGCCGAGCACTCCCTGTTCACGCTCGGCAGCCCGGACCGCATCGTCATTGACTTGAACCATGCGCGCCAGCAGCCGGCCGGTTTCACCGCGCGCGGCGGACTGGTGGAACGCATTCGCAGCGCCCCGCACGGCAAGGACGGCTTGCGCATCGTGCTGGACCTCGCCGGCAAGGCCACGCCGCGCAGCTATCTGCGCAATGGCGACGAGCTGGTGGTGGACTTGTACGCGTCGGGACAGGCCGCCGCGTCCGAGTCGCCGGTGAAAACGGCACGCACCCCGGCTCCGCCCGGCAAGCCCGGCCGCGACATCGTGGTGGCGGTGGATGCCGGCCACGGCGGCATGGATTCCGGTGCGCGCGGTGCGCATCACCTGCTGGAAAAGACCATCACGCTGCAAATCGCGCGCAAACTGGCGGCGCGCATCAACCGCCAGCCCGGTTTCAAGGCGGTGCTGACGCGCGACGGCGATTATTACCTGAAGCTGCGTCAGCGTATTGATCGCGCGCGCGCCGCGCATGCCGATATCTTCATTTCAATCCACTGCGACGCCTCGCGCGCGCACGATGCGGATGGCGCCACGGTGTACGCGCTGTCGCAGCACGGCGCCACCAGCGAGCACGCGCGCTGGCTGGCGGACCAGGAAAACGACGCCGACCTGATTGGCGGCGTGTCGCTGTCCGACAAGACCAACATGCTGGCCTCGGTGCTGCTGGACCTGTCGCAGACTGCCACCATCAGTGCCAGCCTGGACGTGGGCGGGCGCGTGGCACAGGATCTGTCGCGGCTCGGGCCGATGCACCGCGACGATGTGCAGCAGGCCGCGTTCGTGGTGCTGAAATCACCCGACATCCCTTCCATCCTGGTGGAAACCGGCTACATCACCAATTCGCACGAGTCGCGCCAGCTCGCCAGCAATGCCTATCAGGACAAGGTGGCGAATGCGATCCTGCGCGGCGTGGTGAACTACTTTGATCAGTATCCGCCGCCCGGCACCGAGTTGGCGCTGACCAAGGTGCGGCACGACCGCGCGCAGGGCGAGGCCTACGCAACGGACGACACCCGTTATGACAGTCTCGCCGGCAACGGCGCCAGCCGCTGACCGCGCACATACTTTATAAGGTGTATTGCAACCGGTAAGCTGGGGTCTCTTCCGGCTACCGGGTTCAGCATGCCGATCCGTCCGCTGCCTCCGCAACTCATCAACCAGATCGCCGCCGGCGAGGTGGTGGAGCGTCCGGCTTCGGTGCTCAAGGAGCTGATCGAGAACAGCCTGGATGCCGGCGCCATGCGCCTCGACGTGGACATGGAGCAGGGTGGTGTGCGGCTGTTGCGCATCCGCGATGACGGCGGCGGCATTCCGCGCGAGGAACTGCCGCTGGCGGTGGCGCGTCACGCCACCAGCAAGATCACGAGCCTCGCCGATCTCGAAGCGGTTGCCACACTGGGTTTCCGCGGTGAAGCACTGCCCAGCATCGCCTCGGTGGCACGGCTTGTTGTCACCTCGCGCACCGCGCACGAGGATCACGGCTGGCGCATGGAAGGCGACGGCCACGGGCATTTCACCGAGCCCGCGCCCGCGCCGCATCCGCCCGGCACCACGTTCGAGGTGCGCGAACTGTTTTTCAACACGCCGGCGCGCCGCAAATTCCTGAAATCGGAGGCCACTGAATTTTCACATCTCGAAACCGTGCTGCGGCGTCTCGCGCTGGCGCGGCCGGATGTGGAAATCCACGCGCGTCACAACGGCCGCGGCATCATGGATCTGTCTCCCGCCATTGAGCAGGGCCAGCGCGACCGGCGCGTGGCCGAACTGCTGGGCCGGGAATTTCTCGAAAGCGCGCTGCATCTGACCCATACCGTGGCGGGCCTGATCCTGCGCGGTTGGATCGCGCGCCCCACGTTCTCGCGCAGTCAGGCGGATTTGCAGTATTTCTACGTGAACGGCCGCATGGTGCGCGATAAACTGCTCGCGCATGCCGTCAAGCTCGCCTATCACGACGTGCTGTTTCACGGCCGGCAACCCGCCTACGTGCTGTACCTGGAACTGGACCCGGCGCGCGTGGACGTGAACGCGCATCCGGCCAAATCCGAGGTGCGCTTCCGCGACAGCCGGCTGGTGCACGATTACGTGTTCCGCACCGTGGAAGCGGCCTTGCGCGACACCACCCCGCAGGCCTTGCCCGCGCTGGCCGGCGCAGCCGCGTCACGGCCGACCGTCACGGGACAGGCTGCACCGCAGCACCAGCGGCCGATGGCGCTCGGCGTGTCGGAGCAGGTCGCGCGCTACGCGGCGCTTGGCGGTGCGCCGGTCCCCGCCATGCCGGCCGATGCGCACACGGAATCCGGCGGCGTGCCGCCGCTCGGTTTCGCACTGGCGCAGTTGCACGGCGTGTACGTGCTGGCCGCGGCACAGGACGGACTGGTGCTGGTGGACATGCACGCGGCCCACGAGCGCATCACCTACGAACGCATGAAAGCGGCACTGGCTGCCGGGCGTGTGGTGTCGCAACCCCTGCTGGTGCCGGTGACACTCACGGTGAGTCGTGCCGAAGCCGATCTGGCCGCGAAATCCGCGACGGCGTTTGCGGAAGTCGGCTTCATGGTGGAACAGCGCGGACCGGAGACGCTCGCCATCCGTGAAGTCCCGGCACTGCTGCCGGACGAGGATCACGCCCAGTTGTTGCGCGACCTGATCGCGGACCTCGCCACCGAAGGCAGCACCCGGCGTCTGCATGAATCCCTGGAGCGGGTACTGGCCACGCGCGCCTGTCACACCTCGGTACGCGCACACCGCGAACTCACGCTGCCGGAAATGAATGCCCTGCTGCGCGAAATGGAACGCACGCCGCGCGCCGACCAGTGCAACCACGGTCGCCCGACCTGGACCCGGCTCAGCATGGCGGAACTCGACAAGCTGTTCCTGCGCGGACGATGACGCACCTGCCGCCCGCCATCCTGCTGATGGGGCCCACCGCATCCGGCAAGACCGCGCTGGCGGTGGAACTGGTGCGGCGCTTTCCCTGCGACATCATCAGCGTGGATTCGGCGATGATCTATCGCGGCATGGACATCGGGACCGCGAAACCGGATGCCGATACCCTGCGTGCGGCGCCGCACCGTCTGATAGACATCCGCGACCCGCTGGAGAACTACTCGGCCGGCGAATTCCGGCGCGACGCCCTGCGCCAGATGCGGGAGATTGCCGAAGCCGGCCGCATTCCGCTCCTGGTTGGCGGCACCATGCTGTATTTCCACGTGTTGCAACGCGGCATCGCGGAACTGCCGCAGGCCCATGCTGTGCAGCGTGCGGACCTGGATGCGCGCGCGGCGCGCGAGGGCTGGGCCGCGTTGCACGCGGAACTGGCACGCGTGGACCCGGCCGCGGCGGCACGCATTCATCCCAACGATCCCCAGCGTATCCAGCGTGCACTGGAAGTGCACGCCGTAACCGGCAAACCGCTTTCGGAACTGCAACGCGGGAGCGTGGTCGAAGCGGTACCGTTCCGGTTGATCAAGCTGGCACTGGCGCCCGCGGAACGCGGGACATTGCATGCGCGCATCGCGATGCGTTTCCGCGCCATGATGGCGGCGGGGTTTCTGGAGGAAGTCAGGTCGCTGGCCGCGCGCGCCGGCCTGACCGCGCAACACCCTTCGATGCGCTCGGTGGGTTACCGGCAGTTGTGGGAATTCCTGGATCAGGGCGGCAGCCTGGACGCAGCCGTGGAGCGGGGCATCGCCGCCACCCGCCAGTTCGCCAAGCGCCAACTGACCCGGCTGCGGGCCGAACCGGACGTGACCTGGTACGACAGCGACGCGCCGGCACTGGCGCGACAGGTCGGCGGGGCGCTGGAACCCGCACTTGAAACACGGGCGTTCAGGGCGCTGTGATACAATTTCCGGCATGTTGATTTGCTTTAACCGGCTGTTTTCAGCCCCCGATACTGTTCGATAACAACAAGGAGACGAGTCATGGCCAAAGGTCAGTCCCTTCAGGAACCGTTCCTGAACACGCTGCGCCGGGAAAAAGTGCCGGTCTCGATTTACCTGGTCAACGGCATCAAATTGCAGGGACAGATTGATTCCTTCGATCAGTTTGTCATCCTGCTCAAGAACACCGTGAGCCAGATGGTGTACAAGCACGCCATTTCCACGGTGGTACCGAGCCGCCACATCAACATGTCGCACGATGAAGGCGATGCGGGCGAAGGCGGCGCGTGATTCTTCCGTCATGGTGAGGCCAGGCATTGTTTGAACGCCCGAAGAGCGGTGAACGCGCCGTTCTGGTTCACCTGAATCTGGATCCCCTTACCGGAAACGAACTGCTGCAGGAGTTCACCGAGCTCGCGCTGGCCGCGGGCGCGGAGGTCCTCGCGGTGGTCACCGGCAACCGGCGTACGCCGGAAGCGCATTCCTTCATCGGCGAAGGCAAGGCCGAGGAAGTGCGTGCCGCGGTCAGGCAGCACAAGGCCGATCTGGTGCTGGTGAACCACATGCTTTCGCCCAGCCAGGAACGCAACCTGGAAAGATTCCTGGAATGCCGGGTGCTGGACCGCACCGGACTGATTCTCGACATCTTTGCGCAACGCGCGCGCAGCTTTGAAGGCAAGTTGCAGGTGGAACTGGCCCAGCACCGGCACCTTGCTACGCGCCTGGTGCGCGGCTGGACCCACCTTGAACGTCAGCGTGGCGGCAGTATCGGCCTGCGCGGTCCGGGTGAAACCCAGTTGGAAATGGACCGGCGCCTGATCGGTAAACGCATCAGGCAACTGGTGAAGCGTCTGGAGCGGGTGCAGGAGCAGCGCGAGCAGGGCCGTCGTACGCGACAGCGCAACGAGGTGCCGACGGTTTCGGTGGTGGGTTACACCAATGCCGGCAAGTC
>DASSRV010000161.1:0-5395 GCA_035701605.1 Gammaproteobacteria bacterium | reverse complement strand
ATCGTCAGCGGCGTGGCGCGACTCGACGGCCGCCCGGTCGCGGTGATCGGCGAACAGAAAGGCCGCGACACCAAGGAGAAGGTGCGCCGCAATTTCGGCATGCCGCGACCCGAAGGCTATCGCAAGGCGCTGCGCATCATGAAACTGGCGGAACGCTTCCGCCTGCCGCTGATGACCTTCATTGACACACCCGGTGCCTATCCCGGCGTCGGCGCCGAAGAGCGGGGCCAGTCGGAGGCCATCGCGCACAATCTGTTCGACATGGTGATGTTGCGCGTGCCGATCATCTGCACGGTAATCGGCGAGGGTGGCTCGGGCGGCGCGCTTGCCATCGGTGTGGGCGACCGCGTGCTGATGCTGCAATACAGCATCTACTCGGTGATTTCGCCGGAAGGCTGCGCCTCGATCCTGTGGAAGAGTGCCTCCAAGGCGAGCGACGCCGCAGAAGCCATGGGCATCACCGCCGAGCGTATCAGAAGCCTGGGTCTGATTGATGCGGTGTTGAAAGAACCCCTGGGCGGCGCGCACCGCGATCCCGACGCCACCGCCGCCACCATCAAGCGTGCCCTGAGCGACAATCTGGCACGTCTCGAACACGCGTCCATGGACGAGCTTCTGGAGGCGCGCTACAAGCGGTTCACCTCGTTCGGCAGTTTCACGGAATGAATCTGTCGGGTGTGACGCGCCCGCCGACATGAATTTCGATCCTCATCGCCTTGTCGAAAAGCTGCGCACGCTGTCGGCCGCGCCGCACTACTGGGTGGCATTCAGCGGCGGACTCGATTCCAGCGTGCTCCTGCACGCGCTCGCGGTTGAGCGCGAAGCCCTGCCGGGCGAGTTGCGTGCCGTGCATGTCAATCACGGTCTGTTGCCCGAGGCACAAGCCTGGCAGCAGCACTGCGAAGCGGTGTGCCACGGCCTGCGGGTGCCGTTGATCTGCCGCAGCATCACGGTGCGCGCCCCGCGTGGCGAAAGCCTGGAAGCCTGCGCACGCGAGCGGCGTTACGCGGCATTTGCCGGCGTCATGCAGGCTGGTGACAGCCTGCTGCTTGCCCAGCATCAGGACGATCAGATGGAAACCTTCCTGTTGCAGAGCCTGCGCGGTACGGGTTTGGCGGGACTTTCGGCCATGCCGGCAGAGGCGGCATTCGCTGCGGGCCGCGTGCTGCGTCCCCTGCTGGACGTGCCGCGTCCGGCCTTGCAGCAATGGGCCGTGCAGCAGGGCCTGAGCTGGATCGAGGACCCGAGCAACCTCGATACCCGGTTTGATCGCAACTATCTGCGGCATAGGGTATTGCCGGTGCTGCGCAGTCGCTGGCCGGCGGCTGCCGTGACCTTGGCACGCACGGCACGGCACTGTGGCGAAGCGCTGGAACTGCTGGACGCGCAGGCTGCCGAGGATCTTCACCGCTACACGGATCAGGATGGCGACACCCTGTCCCTGCACGCGTTGCGCAGCTTGCCGCGTGGGCGTGCGAAATACCTGGTCCGTCACTGGCTGGTACGCGCGGGGTTCAGCGTGCCGCCGGCGCACAAGCTCGCGCGGCTGTTCGATGAAGTCATCCACGCGCGAGCGGATCGCCTGCCATGCGTGGCCTGGCCGGGTGTGGAAGTGCGTCGTTACCGGGAGCGCCTGTACGTGCGGGCGCCTGCGCCGGCCATGCCCGCCGCATTCCGGCTCCGAGCGGGCGAGTACCGCGAACTCGGCGCCGGGCTCGGCCGCCTGGGTCTGGTGCCGTCGCCGCAGGGCATCCCTCTTGCCGCCTGTCCGGCCGCGGGCCTGGACGTGGGTTTCCGTCACGGCGGCGAAGTGTGCCGACCGGCCGGGCGGCCGCACCACCGGCCGCTCAAGAAATGGTTGCAGGAAGCCGGCGTATTGCCGTGGATGCGGGCCAGTTTGCCGATGCTTGGCAGGGATGGCGAGGTGATGGCGGTGGCTGGCCTGTTCGTCTGTGAACCCTGGCGTGTCCAACCCGGCGAGCCGGGTCTGGGACTGGTGTGGGAGAACGCGCCGCGCGTGCTGGCAGTGACTGAAAAAGATGCCGATTATCCGGGCAGTTCCGTGCCGCCGGCTTTTTAATCCGGACCGGTTCTGTTAAGCTGTGCTCCCGATTCCGCAGTGCCATTCTGGTCCTGCATCGGGAGTTCCAATGACGCATTTCGTGTTCGTTACCGGTGGTGTGGTGTCTTCCCTGGGGAAGGGCATCTCCTCCGCCTCGCTGGGCGCCATTCTCGAGGCCCGCGGTCTCAGGGTCACCATGGTCAAGCTGGACCCCTACATCAATGTGGATCCCGGCACCATGAGTCCGTTCCAGCACGGCGAGGTGTTCGTCACCGAGGACGGCGCCGAAACCGACCTCGACCTCGGCCATTACGAACGTTTCGTGCGTGCGCGCATGGGACGCAGCAACAACTTCACCACCGGTCGCATCTACGAGAACGTGATCCGCAAGGAGCGTCGCGGCGATTATCTCGGCGGCACGGTGCAAGTCATCCCGCACATCACCGACGAGATCAAGCGTTGCATCCGTGAAGGTGCCGGCGACAGCGACATCTGCATGGTGGAGATCGGCGGCACCGTGGGCGACATCGAATCGCTGCCGTTCCTGGAAGCGATCCGCCAGATGGGCATTGAAATGGGTCGCGGCAAATGCGTGTACATGCACCTGACGCTGGTGCCCTACATCCCGACTTCCGGCGAGACCAAGACCAAGCCGACCCAGCATTCGGTCAAGGAACTGCGCTCGATCGGCATCCAGCCGGACATCCTCTTGTGCCGTGCCTCGGCAGCGTTGCCGGAGGACGCGCGACGCAAGATCGCGTTGTTCACCAACGTCGAGGAACGCGCGGTGATTTCCGCGCCGGATGCGGACGACATTTACCAGATCCCGCTGATCCTGCACGAGCAGGGCCTGGACGACATCGTGGTGGATCATCTGCGCATCAATGCCAAATCCGCAAACCTGCGCGAGTGGCGGCGCGTGGTGGAAGCCAGGACCAACCCCGAAGCCACGGTTGCCATCGCCATGGTCGGCAAGTATGTGGACCTGGCGGACGCCTACCTGTCGCTCAATGAAGCCTTGCGGCACGCCGGGCTCCAGACCCGCAGCCGGGTCGAGATCCATCACATTGATTCCGAGGACGTGGAGAAGCAGGGCGTGCGCCTGTTGCACGGCATGGACGCGATCCTGGTGCCGGGTGGTTTCGGTGAGCGCGGCATCGAGGGCAAGATCGCCGCTGCCGGTTACGCGCGCGAACACGGCATTCCCTATCTCGGCATCTGCCTCGGCTTGCAGGTGGCGGTGATCGAATTTGCGCGACACGTGGCTGCACTCAAGCACGCGCACAGCACCGAGTTCAAACGCGATGCCGCCGACCCCGTGATCGCCATGATTACCGAGTGGCAGGATCGCAGCGGTCAGCGTGAGACCCGCGACGAGCAATCCGACCTCGGCGGCAGCATGCGGCTGGGCGCGCAGGAATGCCGGCTCTCGCCCGATACGCTGGCGCGCAAGGTATATGGCCGTGATGCGATCAACGAGCGGCATCGGCACCGTTACGAGTTCAACAACAATTATCTCGAAGCGCTGGAACGGAAGGGCATGGTGTTCTCGGGACGTTCGGTGGACGGACTGGTGGAAATGATCGAGCTGCCGCAGCACCCGTTCTTTATCGCTTCGCAATTCCATCCAGAATTCACCTCCACGCCACGCGACGGCCACCCGCTGTTCACCGGCTTCATCAAGGCCGCGCGCGCGTATGCGGCGGCGCGCCCCGCATTGAAGGCGGCGCAGGCATGAAGCTCTGTCACTTCGAGGCCGGCAACAACCAGCCCTTCTTCCTGATTGCCGGCCCGGATACGCTCGAAAGCGAGCAACTGGCGCTGGACGTGGCCGGTTATCTGCGCGACGTGACGCAGCGACTGGAGATTCCCTACATCTTCAAGGGTTCGTTCGACAAGGCCAACCGCACTTCCGGCAAGAGCTATCGCGGTCCGGGCATCGAGGAAGGCTTGCGCATCCTCGCCAAGGTACGCGAGCAGGTCGGCGTGCCGGTCCTGACCGACGTACACGAGGACACGCCCATCGAGGAAGTCGCCGCGGTGGTGGACGTGATACAGACTCCCGCATTCCTGTGCCGCCAGACCAATTTCATCCGTCGTGCGGCGGCGGCCGGCAAGCCGGTCAACATCAAGAAAGGCCAGTTCCTGTCGCCCTGGGAAATGCAGCAGGTGGTGGACAAGGCGCGCACCACCGGCAACAAGCAAATCCTGGTGTGCGAGCGCGGTTTCAGCTTCGGCTACAACAATTTGGTGTCGGACATGCGCGGGCTCGCGGTGATGCGCGACACCGGCTGCCCGGTGGTGTTTGACGCTACGCATTCGGTGCAGTTGCCGGGCGGGCAGGGCGGCAGTTCCGGTGGCCAGCGCCAGTTCATTCCGGTGCTGGCACGGGCCGCCATCGGCGCCGGCGTGGCCGGGATCTTCATGGAGACCCACCCCGATCCGGACCACGCGCTGTGCGACGGACCGAATTCCTGGCATCTGTCCATGATGGAAGAGTTGCTGGTCACGCTCAAGCAACTCGATCAGGCGGTGAAACGGCAGCCGTATGCGGAAACCCGCATACCTCAATCATGAATTCGGGCAATACATCGGGAAACAATTGGACATGACAAAAATTGCAGACTTGCGCGCTCGTGAGATTCTGGACTCGCGCGGCAATCCGACCATCGAGGTGGATGTGCTGCTGGAAAGCGGTGTCATGGGGCGCGCAGCGGTGCCGTCGGGCGCTTCCACCGGCAGCCGCGAAGCGGTGGAATTGCGCGACGGCGATGCGCACCGCTATGGGGGCAAGGGCGTTTGCAAGGCGGTTGCCAACGTGCAGGGCGAGATCCTGCGCCGCGTGCGCGGCATGGCGGTCGAGGAGCAGGCCAGGCTGGATCATGCGTTGATCGAACTGGACGGTACCGACAACAAGTCGCGGCTGGGTGCGAATGCCATTCTTGGTGTGTCGCTGGCGGCGGCCAAGGCGGCTTCGCGCGAACACGGTATCCCGTTGTACCGCTGGCTGGGCGGCGAGCAGGCCGTGAACCTGCCGGTGCCGATGATGAACATCATCAACGGCGGCGCGCATGCCAACAACAGCGTGGACATGCAGGAGTTCATGATTCTGCCGCTGGGTGCCATGGATTTTTCCGAAGCCCTGCGCCAGGGCACGGAAGTGTTTCACGCGCTGAAGAAGGTGCTGAACGAGCGCGGACTGAATACCGCGGTCGGCGACGAAGGCGGGTTCGCCCCGGATCTGCCCTCCAATGAAGCGGCACTGGAAGTCATCATGCAGGCCATCGAGCGTGCCGGTTACCGCGCCGGACATGACATTGGCCTCGGTCTGGA
>DASSRV010000160.1:0-5159 GCA_035701605.1 Gammaproteobacteria bacterium | reverse complement strand
GGGCGCCTTGCGCCATATCGGCCTGTACGCCTATCGGGTTGCCGCCCTGCGTCGCGTGACCGGTGCAGTGCCCTGCGAACTGGAGCAGGCGGAGAAGCTGGAGCAGTTGCGTGCGCTGTGGCTGCGCTTGCGCATCGCCGTGGACGTGGCGCGCGAGACACCGGGCCCGAGCGTGGATACCGCCGACGATCTCGCCGCGGTCGCGACACTGATGCAAACCGCACGCTGAGGCCGTCGTGTCCGAAGCGCAATCCGGTATTGCCGTGCTCATGGTGTGCATGGGCAACATCTGCCGTTCGCCGACGGCAGAGGGGGTGTTGCGGGTCATGCACCGGCGTCTGGTTCCGTCACTGCCCCTGCGTGTGGATTCCGGCGGTACGCATGCCTATTACCATCTGGGTGAGGAACCCGATACGCGTTCGCAGGCAGCGGCCGGGCGGCGCGGCTACGACATCAGCGCGCACCGCGCACGCATGGTCACGGTGCAGGATTTCAGTCGCTTCGACTACGTGCTAGCGATGGATGACGACAACCTGCAACACCTTCGCAAGCTGCGTCGCCCCGGCAGTCATGCCGAACTCGGATTGCTGCTCGATTACGCGGACAAGGATGGTCCGCGCTCGGTGCCGGATCCCTACAACGGGGGTGTGGCCGGATTCGAGCGGGTGCTGGACCTGGTGGAAGCGGGCGTCATCGGTCTCTTGCGCAGCCTGTGTATGAAACAGGGTATTGCATTTCCCGACAAAGCCGCACAAGAGCATGACGCCCGGCACTGAGCCGGGCGTTTGTGCGATCCGGAAACAGCGAACTCAATCCTGACGCGATTCCGTACCGGCAGGCGTGGTGCGCTCCGGATCGAACGTGGTTTGCGGCGTCGTCGCCGGGGACGGGTCATGCCGCACCGGCTCCGGCTGCACGTTCACGGGAGCCGGCGATTCATGCTGCACCGGTGCCGATACCGGCGTGGGTGAGGGCGCTGGCGCGGGCGTCGGCGCGGGTGCCGGCACAAATGCAGGCGCCTGGGACTCGGCCGGTTGCGGTGTCGGGCGATTCACGGCGCCGGGAATACTCGGATCCTCGAGATAACGTGCGATGGACTCCGGCGGGCCGGATTCAACGTGACTGCTCGTGGTGTTCTGCGCGTCCTGCTGCGGCGGACGTTCACCGCCTTCGTAGCGGCGGCGGCGGCGTCCACCGCGACGTCCGCGGCGTGTGCCGCGGTTGCCCCGTTCACGGTTGCCGGTGGATTCCCCACGCTCCGGCGCCCCGGCCGGTGCACCGGCATCGGTGGATGGTGCGGGTGCACTGGCTTCGCGGGTATCGCGTGCCGGAGCGGTTTCCATCGGGCGCGCGGCAGGACGCTCACGCGGCGGCTGTTCGCGTTCTGTGGGGCGCGCAGCGGAGCGCTCGCGCGGAGGCTGTTCACGGTTGCGATCACGTTCGCGGTCCGTACGCGGTTGCGCACGCCCGGGTTGACGCGAGCCGGCGCCCGAATCGTTGCGGTTGCGATCATGACGGCGCGCCCCCGACGTACCCGTGCGGCGTGGATTGCGGTCACGGCCACGCTCGCGGTGACGATCATGTTCGTGGCGGGACGTGTGCTCGCGACGCGGTGCAGGCCGCGTGGCGGCTTCACCGGCACTGAACAGACTGCGCCACAGGCGTACCAGCAATCCCGGACCGGCCGGACGACGGTCGTCCCTGAAGGCCGGCGCGGGCGAGGTCGGCGTGATGCTCTTGACCGCAGGCTCGGCGGCGGGTTCGCGTTGTTTGCTGTCATTGCCCGGCAGGGGCACGGGTTCCGGTTCCGTCACCAGTTTGTAGCTGGCAGTGCCGGGACCGGCCTGTTTCACTTCGTCGTCGCGCAGGCGCTGGATTTCAAAGCGCGGCGTTTCGAGGTGCAGGTTCGGCACCAGCACCACGCTTACGCCGCAGCGTTGTTCTATGGTGGATATGATCGCGCGCTTCTCATTGAGCAGGAAGGTGGCAACTTCCACCGGCAACTGCGCGATCACGCGCGCGCTGCGCTCCTTCATGGCTTCCTCTTCGATCAGGCGCAGCACCAGCAGGGACACGGATTCCACGCCGCGGATGTGACCTTCGCCGTTGCAGCGCGGGCACACCACCTGGGTGGATTCGCCGAGCGAGGGACGCAGGCGCTGGCGCGACATTTCCATCAGGCCGAAGCGCGACAGGCGTCCCACCTGCACGCGCGCACGATCCATCTTGAGCGCATCGCGCAGACGGTCCTCGACCTCGCGCTGGTTCTTCTGTGGCGTCATGTCAATGAAGTCAATCACCACCAGACCACCGAGATCGCGCAGTCGCAACTGGCGTGCGACTTCGTCGGCCGCTTCCAGGTTGGTGCGCAATGCGGTTTCCTCGATGTCGCCGCCCTTGGTGGCACGCGAGGAGTTCACGTCCACCGCCACCAGTGCCTCGGTGTGGTCAATGACCAGTGCGCCGCCGGAAGGCAGGCGCACTTCGCGGCTGAACGCGCCCGCAATCTGGCTTTCGATCTGGAAGCGCGTGAACAGCGGTACGCGATCCTCGTAGCGCTTCAGGCGGTGCAGGCTCTGCGGCATCACCTGCTGCATGAAGTTCTGCGCTTCCTGGAACATCTTCTCGTCGTCCACCAGGATTTCACCGATGTCGCTGCGCACGTAATCGCGCAGCGCGCGGATGATGACGTTGCTTTCCTGGTAGATCAGGAACGGTGACGAACGCTCACCGGCGGCTTTCTCGATTGCCTGCCAGACCTGGATCAGGTAATCCAGATCCCATTGCAGTTCCTCGACGCTGCGACCGACGCCGGCAGTACGGATGATGGTGCCCATGCCATCCGGTATCTGTAGTGCGGACATCGCTTCTCGCAGTTCATCGCGATCATCGCCCTCGACGCGCCGTGACACGCCGCCGGCACGCGGATTGTTCGGCATCAGGACCAGGAAACGGCCGGCGAGGCTGATGAAGGTGGTGAGCGCGGCGCCCTTGTTGCCGCGTTCCTCCTTGTCCACCTGCACCACCAGCTCCTGGCCTTCATTGAGCACGTCGCGGATGTTGATGCGCCCGGACAGATCGCTGCCGGGCTTGAAATACACGCGTGAAATTTCCTTGAGCGGCAGGAAGCCGTGACGCTCCGAGCCGTAGTCCACGAAACAGGCTTCGAGGCTGGGCTCGATGCGGGTGATGCGGCCCTTGTAGATGTTGGCCTTTTTCTGTTCGCGGGAAAGGACTTCGATGTCGAGATCGTAGAGTTTCTGGCCATCCACCATGGCCACGCGCAGCTCTTCGGGCTGCGTCGCATTAACCAGCATTCGCTTCATTGTTGATTCTCGCAGACGCTCGACCACGGTCTGCGCAGGATCACGTGCGGCCGGACGGCCCACAGGCGGGATTCAAACTTCAAGCCGGGTGCCGCGCGTGGCGCAGCGGCCCTGAAATCCAACCTTGGCGACATTCCGCGCGTCGTGACCATGCACAGGCATGGGAGCGCAGTTTCACGGCGCTCATGCCCGGTCATTCAGGGGCGGCGCCGTCTTGCACACACGGGGTTGCCGATCGGCAGACCCCACCAGGTAAACCTTGCAAAACCGCCTCGGGCGGCCTTTCAGGGGTGGCACAAGACTGATGCTTGTAGTCGCGGCTTCGCCACCTGTCCGGTACTATAACAGCCAAGCCCCGGCCCTTCAATGACCCGAAAACTTTTATTTTCAGGAGCTTAAGTTGCACGACGACGCTGGCAAAGTGCGCCGTCTGAGCGTCTCCGCGGACGACTCGGGCCAGCGGCTCGACAATTTCCTGTTCCGGCATCTGAAGGGCGTGCCCAAGGGACATGTGTACCGGCTGCTGCGCACCGGCCAGGTGCGCGTCAACAGCCGGCGCTGCAAACCCGAATATCGGCTGGAGGCGGGCGATGAACTGCGGCTGCCGCCGGTGCGACAGGCCGACCCGGCGGCGCCCGCACAACCGCGCGAATGGCAGCGCGCCCAGCTTGAGCACGCGGTCCTGTTCGAGGATGCCGCGCTCCTGGTGCTGGACAAGCCTGCCGGCATGGCCGTGCACGGCGGTAGCGGGCAGAGCCTGGGCGTGATCGAGTTGCTGCGTGCCATGCACCCGGCGCACGCCACGCTGGAACTGGTGCACCGGCTGGATCGCGACACCAGCGGTTGTCTGGTGATCGCCAGAAAACGCAGCGCCCTGCGTGCCCTGCACGCCGCGATCCGCGAAGGCCGCATGGAAAAGCGTTATCTCGCGCTGTTGACCGGGCGCTGGCAGGGCGGCGAGCGCACGGTGGACGTTGCGCTGGAGAAGAACCAGTTGCAGGGCGGCGAGCGCATGGTCAGGGTTGCGGCGGACGGCAAGGCGGCGCAGAGCCGGTTCCGGCCAGTCAGCCGGTTTGCCGATGCCACGCTGGTGGAAGTCACGATCCCCACCGGGCGCACACACCAGATTCGTGTGCATGCCGCGCACATCGGCCATCCGGTCGCGGGCGACGAGAAATACGGCGACCGCGAAGCCAACAAGCGCTTCCGCAGCCTGGGCCTGAAGCGGATGTTCCTGCATGCGCATTCACTCGGGTTCACCCATCCGGTCACGGGTGAGCCGGTGGTCGCGAGCGCACCGCTGGACGAGAACCTGCGCGCCGTGCTGGATCGCCTGGAGACGACGGCTAGGGCAGGCTGACGCCGGCCTGTCGCAGCAGGCGGCACAGCGCGAGCAGGGGCAGGCCGATCAGGGCCGTGGGGTCCTCGGCGTGGATGGCGTCGAACAGGCTGATGCCCAGCCCTTCTACCTTGAAGCTGCCGGCGGACTGGTAGGGCTGCTCCGCTTCGAGATAGCGCGCGATCTCGTCGCGACCGAGATGCCGGAACACGACCCGGGTTTCGTCCAGATGCGTGAATTCCCGGTCGGGGGTTTTCAGGCAGAGTCCCGTGTAAAACACGACTTCGCGGCCCGAGCAGGCGCTGAGCTGCGCCGCGGCGCGCGCAGGGTTGCCGGGCTTTCCGAGTGTTTCCCCGTCCAGCGTGGCGGTCTGATCCGAGCCGATGACCAGCGCCCCGGCATGACGCGCCGCCACCCGTGCGGCCTTGGCCTGCGACAGCCGGGCGACCATGGCCGAAGGCTGTTCTCCTTCCAGCCGGGTTTCATCGAGTGCC